>JBEEMB010000168.1:0-4804 GCA_041167815.1 Bacteroidota bacterium
TGCAGTACTTCAAGCAGTTCGCACTCTTCACGGTCGATCGCAGCTGGATGGGATGGCTCTACGCCTATCTGATGTGGGAGCTTTCCTATTGGATCTGGCATTATGCCGCTCATCGCGTGCGTTTGTTCTGGTGCCTGCACTCCCCGCATCACGCACCTGCCGAGATGAATATGACCGTTGCCTGGGTTCATTTTTTTGCGGAAGGATATTACACGGCGGCCATCCAGGTGCCCATCCTGATGATCTTCGGCGTACAACCGGAGATGGTGGCCATCATCCTGGTGATCGACGGAACCTGGGGTACATTCATCCATGCCGGCGAGGATGCGTTTAAAAATGGCAGACTCGGCATACTCGAAAAATTCCTCATCACGCCATCACACCACCGGGTACATCATGCAAAAAATCCTTTGTACATGGACACGAATTTCTGCGTGCTGCTGCCCTTTTGGGACTGGCTCTTCGGCACTTTGCAGAATGAGAAGAAGGGAGTAAAGATTGAGTATGGCATCACCCGTGAGATGGAGGTCACCAACTTCATAGATTTCTATTTCGGAGAATGTATCCTGCTCTACCGCGATGTGATGGCGACACCCGGTCTGCGCAACAAACTCCGCCTGTTGTTCATGCCGCCGGGTTGGACACCCGAAAGTCGGGAGAAGACCGCCATCGTGGTACGTCAGAAATTCCTCGAAGGGCAGGAGGCGCTGGGGAAGACCAGCCGTGATTATCTGTTGGAAAAGCTGAAGGGTGGCTAGGGTTTGCATTGCGCCACAAATCCATCGCTCGACCTAGCATTCAACTTCGGAAACTGGTAGGGTAACCGATTTTGCCAGATCTTACTATTTACAGGTTTCGAACTCTTCTGTGTTTCCCTTGGGCCCTCGCCGTCGACACGCTGCCAGTAGGTGGCAACCGACAATGCTAAGTTTGTCCCAAACCAGCAAAAGATGAGCATATGTGTTGACTGTTTAAATTTATATCATGATAAATATGATTCACCTTTCCAGAGATCAACCCTCTGTTATGGTAAATGCAGTAAATGTTTTCACCAAAATAAAGGCTATTGATGCCAGCTTGATTGAAGGTGCATTTGATCCTCAAACCAAACCCTTTATCAACCTGCGTCTGTTCAATGATTTCAACGTTATCACATTTCACATCAATCTCATTCCAGCTTCAAATAAGTTTAACTGCTACGACGTGTTGCAAGCAGCAAACCAAGTTCAGAACCTTAGAAATGTTTCATTCAATAAGCTGATCATTGAAGTGACACCCAAGATATTTTTTGCCGAATATTCAATTCGAATGCAAATTGATATTCAAGATGAATAGATGAGAAATCTGGTGATATCTGTTTCTCGAGAAAAGTTGAACGCGCTACGAAATGAAATGGACTTGATAGCCAGAAAATGGCTGACAGGACATAATTGAAAAACAAAACCCCTTGATATTCAAGGGGTTTTATACGTAGGTTGTGGTCTCGTCAGGAATCGAACCTGAATCCAGGGCTTCGGAGACCCTTATACTATCCATTGTACTACGAGACCGTTCGCAGAAGGCTGCAAAGGTACGACTTCACCGCCGATTCCGCAAATCCGGGGCTCAATGGTCATCGGATCAGCCCGCCCACATTCGTGGCGAATATCTTCACCGCGATCGCCAGCAGCACCACCCCGAAGAACTTCCGAACGGCCAGCAACCCCGCAGGACCCAGCAGCCGGGCGATCGCGTTCAACGACCGCAGTACGACGAAAACGATCAGCAGATTGATCAGGATCCCCGCCAGCATGATCCAGATATCATAGTTCGCTTGTAATGAGATAATGGTTGTCAGGGTGCCCGATCCCGCAATCAAAGGAAATGCAATCGGAACCACTGTCCCCGACTTCGGATCCCCCTCCGATTTGAAGAACTCATGACCCAGCACCATCTCCAATCCCAGAATGAAGATCACGATCGAACCACCCACCGCAAACGACTTCACATCCAATCCCAGGATCCCGAGGAAACGCTCGCCCGTCAGCAAAAACAAGACCATGAGTCCGCCGGAAATCAAAGTGGCCCGCAACTCACGGATACCGCCCATCTTCTTCTTCAAACCGATCAGCAGAGGGACCGATCCCACAATATCGATCACCGCAAAAAGCGTGAAGGTCACCGTCAGCAGTTCATCAAGGCGAATGTTCATGTTCCGTGTTTATCCGCAAAGGTACACCCCTCAGAACCTCCAGCTAACCCCCGTCATGAAGTTGCGCCCCCGGGCGTTGAAACCGGCGACGTCAAAATACCGGTGATTCGTCAGGTTCCGGAGATCGAAATAACAGCGGATGGCGTCGGTGATGGCGTAACTGACATATAGATCGGCGACCTTGTAAGCCTCCAGTTCCAGCGGACTATCCATAAACCGGGGTTCCAGGCGCATGCCCACGATACGCCCCGACAGGCGCACCACCCAGCGGGCATCCGGCTCCCATGAAATGGAGAGATTCGACTGGTGTTCCGGCCGGCGGAAGAGATTGTTGTAAGTTGTATCGCCCGTCGATTTATAAGACCAACTCGACGCATCATATCGATAGGCCGTCGTGTTCACCTGTCCGCGCACCCAGGTGTGATTGTGCGCCAGCTGCCACTTACCCAGCCTCCAGCTTCCTTCCCATTCCAGTCCGCGTGCCTGCTGACGGTTGTAGTTGAAGTATCGGTAAGAGACATAATCGAAGTCGATCCCGTTGCGGATCGTGCGATCAAAGTACACCAACCGCCCGTTGATCTTTCCATCCGATGAGCCATATTGAACGCCTGCTTCCGCGGTAACTGAACGTTCCGGTTCGAGTGTGGCCTCACCTACAGATCCGTCAAACAGTTGATAGAGTGATGGCGCCTTGAAGGCTGAGGAAAGGTTCGCAAACAGCTTCCATCTTTCTGCGATCACATAAGACGGATTGATGGTGAATGTCGCATGGTTTCCGAAACGACTGTGCCGGTTGAATCGTCCACCGCCCTCAATGAACCATCCGCGGTCATTTCGGGCAAACAGGGAAACGAAGGCGCTAGTGAGGGTGGTGCGGGCAGAATCAGCACCCAGTTCCGAAGTGTATGGACCCCAGGCGCTTAAGGAGTAGAACGACTGGTCCGTCGTGAACCAGCGGTGGTCTACCCCGGCCAGCATGTCCATTCGATCCGCAAGTTTCACCTTCCCATATACCTCAGCGAAGCCGCTGCGTCCTTCGTATTGTTCGCGGCTGTATTTCGCAAAACCACCGACATGCACAGAGTCGTCCAGATATATGCGCCGCAGGTAACCCTGCTGGACATTCGCATGAATGCTTATCTGCTTCCCGATGTAATCCATTCCTCCACCAAACTGTCTGTTTCGGTTCGTTGCGGTGAAATCTCGCTCATCATTGAAGGCGGATCGGTCGAGCCCCGTTACATAATCCCCCGTCAATCCTTGTCCGCGGAGTGTGAAGCGCTTTCCCAACGCCAGACTCAGCGAGGCATTGGCCGTCTGCTGCCGGAAGCCGTCGCGGTCGAAATCTTTCTTACCGCTGCTGTCGAACGCGGCTGACATCCCCTGGCTGCGGTTATCCTGATACTGGACCTGGTAGCTCAATGGTCCGCCGGTGCCGCGGAGTCCGGCAACACTGCGCAGCGTTCCCCAGGAGCCCGTGGTCACAGATCCGAATCCACCTACCGGTTTGATGTCTTTTTTTCGCGTGATGATGTGGATCACGCCGGCCACGGCATCGCTCCCGTACACGGTGGACTGCGCCCCTTTGAGGATCTCGATCCGCTCGATACCCTCCAATGGCAGGTGGTTCAGATCGAACGTGTTATTGATGGTGGCCACATCGTACATCGGGACACCATCAACCAAAATCAGCGTGTTGCCCGTGGCAGCGCCCCGCATGTACACGTCGGGGTTGGTACCCGTGTTGTTGTTCGCCCCGGCGATCGCGATCCCGGCCTGCTGGTTGAGGAGCTCGGCGACAGACATACCCAGCGAACGCTCAATGACGGCGCGGTTGATGACCGTCAGTACCTTTCCGGTGGAAGACTGTTTCTGCGCAAATCGGTTGGCGGTGACAACCACCTCATCGAGCACCCGTGCGGTGCTGTCCTGCTGCGCATGCGTGGTCACGGCGCTCAGGCATAAAGTCAATAAAAACGCCCCTGTTCCTTTCATCATGAAAGTGTTTAAAAGGTTGAACAATGGGGACCCGGGAATGAGGAAAGAAATGCAATCTGCCCGTCGGCAGGGATGTACCTCTCCGGCTTTTCTCCCGAAAGCCCGTGGATTGAAACCCATGCGGCAGGTCTTCTGGCTCGACCGCGATCCGGAACCTTCCCATCCCTTTGATCAGGACAGTGGCATAATTTCCGGAACGTTCTCCTCTTTTGTGGAGCGGTATTTACAGCTACGGGGATAGCGCCGGGATTGGACCGGACTTCCCTTTTAATGCAGTTCGCCTGACGGCCGACTGCAACCGGATGAGATGGCAAAGGTGCAGGAAACAAATGGGATCAGGCAAAAAAGGGAATGCCCAAATTATCCACGGGATACCGACACCATATAAAATGCTTCTTCAAAAGGCAGAACAGCCAGGTCCTTCGGAGGCCTCGTGATGACAAGCCCTTCACAAAAAACTGTCATCCTATGTTTTCACACCTCTCTTCAAAAGGCAAAACAGCCAGATCCTTCGGAGGCCTCAGGATGACAATGAGGGGGGGTAGGCCTCAGGGTGACAATGTCGGTGGTAGGCCTCGGGATGAACAGCAACAACCCAGGGATGACTCCCTCCCC
>JBEEMB010000217.1:0-2907 GCA_041167815.1 Bacteroidota bacterium
GTCGAAGACGTACCCAGTCCTGAGCCGGCCGGCGCGTCCACATGCGTGGTCAAGCGGAATCCCTGAAGCGGAAATGGCGAATCCCGCTGCACACGGTTATACACCCCTTTGAGCAGATCGAGTTTCCCGTTCAGCGGGAGCTCCTCTTGAAGTGGGTGTACTTCGCTTTCCCTCCGGTCGGCCGCCACCAATTCTATGACCGGACGGTCGAGGATCTCCAGATGAGCGCGGGCGTAAAGTGAGATCGTGGCATTGAGGATGGCCCCTCCGTAGAGGTCGCAGTATGGACTCACATCTGTTCCACCGCCCGCCAATCCGAGGCGCAACGGAGCCTTACTTCTGTACAGCATTCGCCAGTGTTTGGAGGGTGTCCTGGATCCGTTGCCAGGTGTATTTTTTCTTTTCCGTCCGGATATTAGGGATGAAATGATCTTCGCCGATGGCATAAAAACGAAGGATACCATCGGTAATTGAAACCGGATCCGGTTCAGTTACAATGCCAACCAGACCGTCCGGAACCATGTCCGGCAAAGCCCCAACGCGGGTGACCAGCATGGGAATTTCGAAATGATAGGCCAATGGGGTAACACCACTCTGGGTGGCAGAACGATAGGGCTGCACGACAAGATCCGCCGCACACAGATACTGTCGAACCTGACTGTCGGGTATGAACGCTGTACGGAGGATCACACGATCGCGTATCTCCGGACGATCCAGGATCGCCTGATAAGGGGCCTCATCTTCATAGAATTCCCCCGCTACCAGCAGGCGGATGCCGACTGATGCGATCCGGGGATCCGCCATCGCTTCGAGTAAGATGTCAAGCCCCTTATATCGCCTGATGAATCCAAAAAAGAGTATGATACGTCCTTCTAAGGGCAGTCCGAGCGCTGCACGCGCATCTGCCTTAGAGATGGCTGCTCCGAAATTATCATACAAAGGATGCGGCACAAACTCAGCCGGTTTTTGATGGTCAAAACGCTTCAAATCCTCGAGCACCTTGCTGCTCATTGTCAGAAACGCATCGGCTGCGCCCACAAAATACCGGGTGAAAAGCTGATCACCAGGGCGTTTTTCATGTGGGATGATATTATCCGCGATACATACGACCCTTGTAGATGACAGTCCGCCAACAAATCGAAGGATGGTGCCCAACGCAGGACCCATGAATGGCAGCCAGTAACGGACCACCACCAGATCCGGGCGCATCTTGCGTAACATCCATCCGACACGTATCCAATTAAAGGGATTGACGGAGTTGATGCATACACGGATATCCAGATCATCTGGTGCCGGTTCAGTCGAATACTGCGTGGTACCGGGGAAAAGGAATCCGGGGTATTGCAAAGAGAACGTCAGTATGGTGACGCGGTGGCCTGTCGACTGAAACTGTCGCGCCAGACGTTCGTTGTAGCTGGCGAGCCCGCCGCGCAAAGGATGTGCAGGACCGATGATGACCACAGATGACATAGCACAAAGATAAAGGCTTCAGACTTAAGCAACGAAGGCCCGAAAACGATCGTCTCCGGGCCTTCTGAATGAAATATGAAGGGATCAGTCGTTGAGTTTGAGAACGGCCAGGAATGCTTCCTGGGGCACTTCCACATTACCGATCTGGCGCATACGTTTCTTACCCTCTTTTTGCTTTTCCAGGAGTTTCCGCTTCCGGGAGATGTCACCACCATAACACTTGGCCGTCACATCCTTCCGCATGGCGGAGATGTTTTCACGGGCCACCACCTTCGCTCCGATGGCCGCCTGGATGGCGATCTGGAACTGTTGACGCGGCAGAAGCTCTTTCAATTTCTCACAGAGTTTCCGGCCGAAGTCCTGGGCACGGGAACGGTGGATCAATGCGCTGAGGGCATCAACCTTGTCGCCGTTCAGCAGGATATCCATCTTCACGATATCACTGTCGCGGTAATCTATCGGATGATAATCGAAGGATGCATAACCACGCGTCTGGCTCTTGAGTTTATCGTAGAAGTCGAATACGATCTCCGTGAGGGGCATCTCGAAGATGAGTTCCACACGGGATGGTGTCAGATAACTCTGATTGATCAGTAGGCCACGCTTACCCAGGCAAAGCGTCATGATATTCCCGATATAATCGGGTTTGGTGATGATCTGGGCTCGGATGAACGGCTCTTCAATGCGATCCATCTGAGTAGGATCGGGCATTTCAGAGGGGTTGTTGACGGGTATCTTCTCCCCTTTCGTGCTGTAGGCTACGAAACTAACGTTGGGGACAGTGGTGATGACCGTCTGGTTGAATTCCCGCTCAAGCCGCTCCTGGATGATTTCCATGTGGAGCAGACCAAGGAATCCGCAACGGAAGCCAAAACCCAACGCCTGGGATGTTTCCAATTCGAAAGTCAGCGATGCATCATTCAACTGGAGTTTGTCCATGCATTCGCGAAGCTCTTCGAAGTCTTCATTCAGCACCGGATAAATACCGGCAAAGACCATTGGTTTTACTTCTTCAAAACCCTGTATGGCTTCGGCAGGGTTGACGAATGTGGTGATGGTATCACCAACTTTCACTTCCTTGGCATTTTTGATACCGGTGATCAGGTATCCCACATCGCCGCAGTTGACTTCATTGCGCTGCTGCATGTTGAGTTTGAGGATACCCACTTCATCCGCATTGTACTCGGAGTCGGTAGAAACAAATTTGATTTTTTGTCCTTTCCGGATAGCCCCGCTGATGATTCGATAGTAAACAATGATCCCTCGGAAAGGATTGAACACACAATCAAAAATCAGGGCCTGCAATGTGCCGGAAGGATCTCCTTTCGGTGGAGAGATCCGTTCTACGATGGCCGCCAGAATTCCGTCTATACCTATTCCGGCGCGGCCCGAAGCCAGTAGGATGTCTTCTGCCTTGCAACCGATTAGGTCGATGAT
>JBEEMB010000239.1:0-6771 GCA_041167815.1 Bacteroidota bacterium
AAGACGACCACCTCGCCGGTGATGTCGATATGTTCTCCGTTATCAAGGAAGTGCTGGCCGTGATGAAACAACGCGGCACATCCATCCCAATGAGGCCCGACCACGGACACCAGATGCTGGACGACCTGCACAAACGTACCAACCCAGGATATACCGCCATTGGCCGTCTCAGGGGACTGGCGGAACTCAGGGGACTGGAACTGGGTATTTCTAGATCTATACAATCGTAATCGTAATGAAACCCTTTCTCGACCAAAACTTCCTGTTGTCCAACGACACCGCCGTGCGTCTCTACCACGAATTCGCACGGGACATGCCTATCATCGATTATCACAACCACCTTCCACCTCAGGAAATGGCGGATGATCGCAGCTTTGAAAATATTACCCGCATCTGGCTTAATGGCGACCATTACAAATGGCGCGCCATGCGCATCAACGGGATCTCAGAGGAATTCATCACCGGAGGCGCATCCGACCGTGATAAGTTCCGCAAATGGGCAGAAACCGTGCCCTATACGATGCGCAACCCGCTTTATCATTGGACACATCTGGAACTGCAACGCTACTTTGGAATCAAGGACGTGCTCAACGCAGATAACGCGGATCGTATCTACGATCAGACTACCGAATTGCTGCAATCTCCCGAATTCAGGGTACGCAGACTGCTGGAGCGGATGGATGTGCGGGCATTATGCACCACAGATGATCCGGTCGACAGCCTCGAACACCATCAACGTATCCATGAGGATGGGTGGCGCATTAAAGTACTGCCGGCGTTCCGCCCGGACAAAGCCATGAATGTCGATGATCCTGCCGGTTTCAACGCCTACCTTTCCCTGCTTGAAAAGGCCGCAGACACGTCCATCTCTACGTTCGACAACTATATCGATGCATTGCGTCGCCGGCACGACTACTTTGTGCAAAACGGTTGCAAGGTCAGCGACCATGGCATGGAACAGATCTATGCGGAGGATTACACCGATGCGGAGATCCGCGCCATCTTCGACAAGATCCGTGGCGGACACACACTAACGGTGTCGGATAACCGTAAATTCAAGTCGGCCATGCTGCTGACCTTTGCAGAGTGGGATTGGGAGCGCGGTTTCGTGCAGCAATTCCACCTGGGTGCCCTGCGGAACAATAATTCCCGCATGCTGCGTAAGCTGGGGCCTGATACAGGCTGGGACAGCATTGGGGATTTTGAGCAGGGTAGGGCCCTGGTCAAGTTCCTGGACCGCCTCGATGGACAGGACAAGCTCGCCAAGACCATCCTTTACAATCTCAATCCGGCCGACAACGAACTTATGGCCACCATGATCGGGAATTACAACGACGGATCTTCCGTCGGAAAGGTTCAATGGGGATCAGGATGGTGGTTCCTTGATCAGAAAGACGGGATGACCCGCCAAATGAATGCCCTCAGTAACATGGGGTTGATCAGCCGCTTCGTTGGTATGCTCACCGATAGCCGCAGCTTCCTTTCATTCCCAAGGCACGAGTACTTCCGTCGGATCCTTTGCAATATCTTCGGCGAAGAAATAGAGAACGGCGAACTGCCCAACGATATCGCGTGGATTGGAAGTATGATGCAGGACATCTGCTATCGCAATGCCCGTGATTACTTTGGTTTTCAGGATGCCGATCAGGCCGGAGAAAAAAAATAAAAAAAACAACTTCATACATTCATTCCTTAACCCAAACTCATATCAGACATGTCAAAGAAAGTAGTGACACTCGGTGAAATCATGCTCCGTCTGTCAACCCCCGACTACAAACGATTTGTTCAGGCAGATACCTTCGATATCACCTACGGTGGCGGTGAAGCCAACGTGGCTGCTGCCCTATGCAATTACGGGCTGAATGGCACTTTCGTGACCAAGGTTCCCAACAACCCCATTGGCCAGAGCGCCATCAACCACCTCCGTCGTTATGGAGTGGATACTAATTTCATCGCACGTGGCGGTGATCGCCTTGGCATTTATTTTCTGGAGACGGGAGCAAGCATGCGTGCTTCCCAGGTGGTGTATGACCGTGCCGGAGCCTCCATCGCTGATGTGAATCCGGAAGAGTTTGATTGGGATGCCATCCTCGATGGTGCAGACTGGTTTCATACCACCGGTATCACCCCTGCACTGAGCGATAAAGCAGCGCATTTGACGGAGGTCGCCCTCAAAGCCGCCCGTGCGAAAGGCATCACCACGAGTATCGACCTCAATTACCGGAAAAAACTCTGGAGCAAGGAAAAGGCCCGGGAGGTGATGACCCGCCTCTGTCATTTTGTTGATGTTTGCATCGGCAACGAAGAAGATGCAGATACCACCCTCGGCTTCAAAGCAGGCCACACGGATGTTACCAAAGGCGAACTGCATCTCGATGGATATAAAGACGTGTTCCACCAGATGAAAGAGAAGTTCGGTTTCAAATTCATCGCATCCTCTCTGCGCGAAAGCCATAGTGCCAGCGACAACGGATGGAGTGCCCTTGTGTATGATGGCAGCGAATTCTACCACACCCGCAAATATCAGGTGCGCATCATCGACCGCGTTGGCAGTGGCGACTCTTTCGCCAGCGGTCTGATCTACGGATTGGTTACCGGTATGTCCATGCCGGATGCCGCAGAGTTCGGTGTAGCTGCCAGCGCCATCAAGCACACCATCCCCGGAGACCTGAACCACGCCACCCTCGCCGAAGTGAAAGACCTTATGAAAGGTGATGGCAGCGGACGTGTGCAACGATGATCTGTTCGCCTATCAAACTAACGTTCACGTATAACCGTAAATAAATAAATATGATCATAGACTCGATGGCAAACGCTTCCAGATATGCGACGCTGCATCCCCTGTTGGCGGATGCCTTCGCCTGGATCGCCGCTACCGACCTCGCTGCCGCGACAGATGGGAAGTCTGACATTGCAGATGGATTGAAGGCCATCATCAGCACCGCACCAGGTAAAACCACCGAAGCCAGCACCGCGAAGTTTGAATGCCATAACCGTAATATAGACATCCAACTTTGTATCCGCGGAACTGAAACAATCGGTTGGAGACCACGTGGCGAGTGCCATCAGCCCAATGGAGATTTCCAGGAAGAGAAAGATGTGCAGTTCTATCACGACGCACCACATACCTTCTTTCAATTGCAGGCCGGTCAGTTCGCCATCTTCTTCCCCGAAGACGTTCATGCCCCCATGATCGGTGATGGAGAAATCAAAAAGCTGGTCGTAAAAGTCAGGATCTGAAAATTTGAAGCCGGACATCTTAACGATGGCCGGCTTCATCTTATATTTATTTCAATAGAATAAAAAAGAAATGAGCAACGTACGCAGGATCACAGATGCCATCATTGCACAGGGAATCCTCCCGCTTTATTTCAACCCAAGTGAAGAAATCAGCCTGGAGACATTGAAAGCTATTTACAAGGCCGGTATCAAGGCGGTGGAATACACCAACAGGGGAGAAGCCGCATTGGCTAATTTCAAATCCATGGTAGCCCTCAGAAATGCTGAAATGCCTGGCCTGCTGCTGGGTGTGGGTACCATCAAAAACATGCGCCAGGCATCGGACTATCTCACTGCAGGTGCAGATTTTCTGGTCAGCCCGGGTTTTGTGCCGGATGTAGCCGACCATTGTGTGGCCAACGACATTTTCTATGCCCCCGGCTGCATGACCCCCACAGAGATCATTGCTGCAGAAAATGCAGGCATCGGATTCATCAAACTCTTTCCGGGTAACATGCTGGGTACAGAGTTCCTGACCACCATTAAAGACATCTTCCCCAAATTGCTTTTCATGCCTACCGGCGGTGTCGATACGACCCGTGAAAGCATCGCCTCCTGGTATAAGGCAGGTGTATGTGCCGTGGGGATGGGCAGCAAACTCATCAGCAAAAAACTCATGGAAGCCAAAGATTACGCAACGATGGAGGCTGATACCCGTACTGTACTCGAAACGATTGCATCCGTTCGCGGCTGAAGCCCGGACAAACCCTTAACCCGCCCATTGGGCAACAACCCCCTACGATGAAGCAAGCCATTGGAAAGTACAGGTGGACGATATGTAGTCTGCTGTTTTTCGCGACCACCGTCAACTATCTCGACCGTCAGGTTTTGAGTCTGTTGAAACCCAAACTGGAGGACATTTACGGATGGTCCAACAGCCAGTATGCTGATATCGCTGCCACCTTTCAATTCACCTATGCGATCGCACTATTACTTGCCGGTCGCGTGGTAGACAAGCTGGGTACAAAACGAAGCTACAGCTGGGCCATCATCATCTGGAGTGTGGGCGCCATCATCCATGCATTTGCGGAACCCATCGGTGAAGTGCTGCTGCCGGTATTTGGATGGTTTGGAATTGTCGCTGTGCCTGTTTCTGTGATAGGTTTTATGTTCTCCAGGGCAGTACTTGCCGTAGGTGAGGCGGGTAACTTCCCGGCTGCCATCAAAGCGACGGCTGAATACTTTCCCAAAAAGGAACGATCCTTTGCCACCGGCATCTTCAACTCCGGTACCAATGTGGGGGCCATCCTGGCTCCCCTCAGCGTGCCCTGGATGGCGGATACCTGGGGATGGGAGTCGGCTTTCATCGTTATTGGTGCCGTCGGATTCCTTTGGTTGATTTTCTGGTGGATCTATTACGACACGCCGGAAAACCAAAAAAGAATCTCGAAGGAAGAACTGGAATACATCAACCAGGATCATGTTGAAGAGGCACTGGCAAACAATGGCAGCGACAAGGTTTCCTGGTACAAACTGCTGGCTTACAGACAAACATGGGCTTTCTTCTTTGGGAAATTCATGACCGACGGAGTATGGTGGTTCTTCCTGTTCTGGTTACCGGCTTATTTGAAAGACCAGTATCAGATGACAGGTACACAGATCATGCTTCCCCTGTCGGTCCTCTACAGTATGACCATGTTTGGAAGCATTGGCGGCGGTTTTTTTCCTGTCTATTTCATAAACAAAGGATACAAACCTTATGACGGAAGGATGCGGGCCATGCTCCTCATCGCCTTCATTCCCCTCGTTGTACTTGCCGCCCAGCCCCTTGGTTCAATCAGTTACTGGCTTCCAGTGCTGTTGATTGGGGTGGGAGCCTCCGCTCATCAGGCATGGAGTGCCAACATCTTCACCACAGTAAGCGATATGTTTCCGAAGAAGGCAGTGGGTAGTGTGGTAGGTATTGGCGGAATGGCCGGTGGTATCGGTGGTGTGATCGTCACAAAAGTAGGAGGAAGACTATTCGATCACTATAAAGCGCTCGGTCATATCGAAACCGGATATACCATCATGTTCACTTTCTGCGCTATTGCATACCTGATTGCGTGGGTAGTCATGAAATCACTGGTTCCCAAGCATAAACTGATCACGGATCTTTGATACGGAGACATCCGTAAAACCAAATCCCCGGTATGTTGGTGAGAAACCTTCATACCGGGGATTTGGTTTATATACAGCTATCGGGAAGAATGATTTCAATCCTGGGGTTACACCGAAGGCGCAAAAGCTTCGCGGATCCTTCCGGGAAGGTCATGATCGATCATGCGTTCTGCCATGAGGATCATGTTATGGAACGCTTCAGAACCCGAAATGCCGTGGCCAATGATGACGGGCTTTTCTACACCCAGGACCGGTACTCCACCGTATGATTCGTAGTTGAATGTATCGAAATATGCATCCTGGATGTTTCTGCGCTTTACGATATCGTACACGCTTTCTGCCAGCTTCAAGACCACATTTCCGGTGAATCCTTCGCAGACCATCACATCAGCTTTGTCCAGCAGGATGTCACGTCCTTCGATGTTTCCGATGAAATGAATGTCGGAGCATTCCTTCAGGAGAGGATAGGCCGCCTGTGCAAGGATGTTTCCTTTGCCTTCCTCTTCGCCAATATTCACCAAACCAACCCTCGGATTCGCAACCCCAAGTATGTGTTTGACAAAAATCGTTCCGAGGGTGGCAAATTGAACCAGCTGCTCAGGTTTGCAGTCTGCATTTATGCCTGCGTCCAACAGAAACCCAAGGCTCCCGTTTTCACGGGGCATGTAGGCGCCGATGGTTGGTCTTAATACACCTGGAAGTGGTTTGATGCTGAACATGGCACCGACCAGCATGGCTCCTGTGTTGCCGGCGCTGATGATGGCATCAATTTTACCTGCAGCAAGCATACCGAACCCCACAGCGATCGAAGAGGATCTTTTCTCCTTCAATGCTTTGGTTGGATGTTCATGCATGTCGATCGCTTCCGGGGCATGCACAATGCTCAATCCGTCTTTGTCAATATCATGATCATCCAACATGTTGGAGAGCACGACCTCGTCACCCAGCAGTACGAGACGATCTGCGCTGCCACCCGCGTCGAGGTAGCGCTTCACACCCTTAACGGCTTCCAGTGGAGCAAAATCTCCACCCAGCATGTCCAATCCGATCTTCATCTTGTTGGTAGCTTGGGGTTATATAATAAACGGAGAAGGGACGACATGTGCCGTCCCATAGCCGGATACCATATGTGGTAGAATCAATTGATGGGCGACTTTTCAGCCACGACTTTACCCTTGTAGAAAAGTTTTCCTTCACTGACATGGGCACGGTGACGTACATGCAGTTCACCCGTGGTGCTGTCTTTGCTGAGGGTAACGGGATCCACTTTGTAATGGGTCCTTCTCTTCGCACTCCGCTGCTGCGAGTGTCTGCGTTTCGGATTTGGCATTATCTCTGATTTATGAATTCCTGAATTTATCGAGTCCTTTCCAGATGTCGGGTTTCATTTCC
>JBEEMB010000283.1:0-3843 GCA_041167815.1 Bacteroidota bacterium
AATTTGTCAGCCGCAACGGCCTGCTGGATCTGTTGCAGCGTAAGACCAACGAAGAAGAGATCCGCTATCCAATCGTTCACCTCAAGGGTACGGATGTGGAAGTCGCCTTCACCCATAACAATGATTATGGTGAGGACCTCTACAGCTTCGTGAATGGACAATACACTACCCAGGGGGGGACGCATGTGCTGGCCTTCCGTGAAGCCTTTGTGCGCACCATCCGTGAGTTCTTCAAGAAGGATTACGATACTTCAGATATCCGTCATAGCATCGTGGCTGCGATTTCTGTCAGGGTACAGGAACCGGTGTTCGAGTCACAAACCAAGACGAAACTTGGTTCACAGGTGGTGTACGAAGGCGGTCCGAGCATGAAGAATTTCATGATTGACTTCCTCGGCAAGGAGCTGGACAACTTCCTGCACAAGAATCCGGCTGTTACAGAGGCTTTGAAAAAGCGGATCGAGCAGAGCGAACGGGAGCGGAAGGAATTGGCCGGCATCAAAAAACTGGCGAATGAACGCGCCAAGAAGGCCAATCTGCACAATCGAAAGCTTCGTGACTGCCGCATCCACCGCAACGAAGAGCCGCCGGCAAAGAACCGTGAAATATATGCGGCCAAGCAACTTCAGACGACCATCTTCATTACGGAGGGTGACTCAGCGAGCGGCTCCATCACCAAGTCGAGGGATGTTGAGACCCAGGCCGTCTTCTCCCTGCGTGGTAAGCCGCTGAACTGTTATGGTTTGACAAAGAAGATCGTGTACGAGAACGAAGAATTCAATCTGCTGCAGCATGCCCTCAATATCGAAGAGGGGATCGAAGGACTGCGATACACGAATATCATCATTGCCACGGATGCCGACGTGGACGGTATGCATATCCGGTTGTTGCTGATGACTTTCTTCCTGCAATTCTTTCCCGACCTGATCCGCGATGGTCATGTGTATATTCTCGACACCCCGTTGTTCCGCGTGAGGACAAAGCAACAGACCATGTACTGTTACAACGAGCAGGAAAAGAAAGCCGCCATCAAGAAGCTCGGTGCGAAGTCGGAAATCACCCGTTTCAAAGGATTGGGAGAGATATCGCCTGATGAGTTTGGAAAGTTCATTGGCCCCGACATCCGTAAGCAGCCTGTTTTTCTGGAGCAGCATGCCCAGATACAGCATCTGCTGGAATATTACATGGGCAAGAATACGCCCGATCGACAGGACTTCATTGTTCAGAACCTCCGGATCGAGCTGGATGTCGTAGCGGAAGAGGCGGAAATCGCCCAGGCATAGTCACCTAGAGGTTCCATGAATCCGGATCCGTCCGAAGCTCAACACATCATATTTATGTTCATGTTTTTATGATCCATATAGTTTTCAATACAGCAGACGTCGCCGTTCTCCAGCAGGCGCTGGATTTGGAGCCTGCCATGGCCGGTGATATCGTTGAGATCAAGGACGAATATGCCGTGGGTCCATTGGCCGAACTGGACACGGAAGCAGGTATTTCTGCACGCAGAGATTGGTGGAGGACGGTGCTTGCCGGTGGAGATTATGATGGTCTGGTGGACCAGGACATCGTCAACGATCCGAAGACAGTGACCGGATTGATCGACCGTATGGAAGCTGATCCGGAAGAGATCGTGTGGATCTGGGCTGCACAGAACAAACATGATGTGAGCGGATATTACTGGCTGATGAGCAGGTTGTCCGCCTTTCAGGGCCGGGTATTCATCCTTTATTTGAACAATCTTCCGTTCATCAACGAAAAAGGAAACATTTTCTATCCGCAGTGGTTGCATCAGATACAGCCAAAGGAATTCCTCAAAGCCCGTAAACTGGCCAGGCCCATCACGCTGAGTGAGTTTGAAATTGATCCGGATGAGTGGCAAAGGCAGTGCAACGAACCGACCGGCATCCGCCTGCTGGAAGGAGGGAAAAAACTGATCCGAAAGGGCGAGGATTTCTTTGATGATGGCCTCCTTGGCTTTATCACGGGTGAATGGCAGAAGGGGTCTCGTGTAATCTCCCAATTCCTGAACAAGGGCAAAGAGACGACCGGGGATGCCTATCTGCTTTGGAGGCTCAAAACCATGGCCACTGCAGGTCGTATTGAGTGGCAAGGTACCCTTGGGGCCATGAAGGAATTCGAGGTCAGACTGCCAGGTCAGGCTTCGTCATCGACGGAGGCTCATCCTTAAATTAAACAGAGATGTCCAGCGCAAAACAAAAATTACAGGAGGTCACCGGCATCGAGTCAGGTGTACACGGTCAGTATAAAAACTGGTTTCTCGATTACGCATCGTATGTGATCCTCGAACGGGCGGTACCGGCCATTGAAGATGGTCTGAAGCCCGTGCAGCGACGCATCCTTCATGCGATGAAGGAGATGGATGACGGACGGCTCAACAAGGCCGCCAATATCATCGGACAGACTATGCAGTATCATCCTCACGGTGATGCGAGCATTCAGGATGCGCTGGTGAATCTGGGGCAGAAGAATCTAATGGTAGACACCCAGGGGAACTGGGGAGATGTGCGCACCGGTGATGATGCCGCCGCCGCCCGTTACATTGAGGCACGGCTGAGCAAGTTCGCGCTGGAAGTGGCATTCAATCCCAAGACCACGGAATGGCAGCTGAGTTATGACGGCCGGAAGAAAGAACCCGTCACCCTGCCGATGAAATTCCCGCTCCTGCTCGCACAGGGGGCTGACGGCATTGCGGTAGGATTGTCCACGAAGATCCTGCCACACAACTTCAATGAGCTGATCGACGCGTCCATCAAATATTTGCGTGGGAAACCCTTCGAATTGTTGCCGGATTTCCTCACCGGCGGCATGATCGATGCCGGGGCTTATAATGATGGTAAAAGGGGAGGGCGTATCAGATGCCGGGCGCATATCGAAGAGATCGACAAGAAAAACATCGTGATTCGGGATGTGCCTTACGGTGTGACGACGACCCAGTTGATGGATTCCATCGTTAAAGCGAATGATCAGGGCAAAATCAAGATCAAAAAGGTCACCGATAACACCGCGGCAGAAGTGGAGATCAATGTCGAGCTGGCCCCAGGCATATCTCCGGATATCACCATCGATGCGTTGTATGCCTTCACCGACTGCGAAGTGAGCATCGCCCCGAATGCCTGCGTGATCGTCGACAATCGTCCGGTTTTCATCGGAGTATCGGAACTGCTCCGGATTTCAACCGACAAGACGCGGGACCTGCTGCAGCGGGAATTGGAGATACGACTGGAAGAGCTGGAAGCGAAATGGCATTACACTTCGCTGGAAAAAATATTCTTCGAAGAGAAGATATACAAGGAACTCGAGAAGAAGCATGAAACCTGGGAACGCGTCATCGAATCGATCGATAAGGCCTTCAAGCCTTTCCGGAAGCTGCTGAAGCAGGATGTCACCCGGGAAGATATCCTGAAGCTCACGGAGAAGCCTGTACGCCGGATCTACCGACTTGATATCGACGAGTTGATCGATCAGATCCGGGGGATTGAAAAGGAGATCGCGGATACACAGCATCATCTCTCACATCTGACGGATTATGCCGTAGCCTATTTTGAGGGCCTGCGTCAGCGGTACGGGAAGGATCGCCAGCGTCGTACGGAAATACGTCCGTTTGATGTGATACAGGCCCGTCAGGTGGCCATTGCCAATGCGAAACTCTATGTGAACCGTTCGGAAGGGTTCATCGGGACCGGGTTGAAGAAGGATGAGTTCGTGTGTGATTGCTCTGATCTGGATGATATCATCGCTTTCACCAGACGTGGCATCATGAAGGTCTTCCGAGCCGGCGATAAAGTCTATGTAGGAAAGGACATCATCCACGTGGCAGTT
>JBEEMB010000238.1:0-3012 GCA_041167815.1 Bacteroidota bacterium
TTTTGAAGGATAACTATAAGTGTTTTTCAAGTCTTCAAGGAACCCTTGTGGGAGAGTGCAACAGCCAGATCCTTCGGAGGCCTCAGGATGACAGAAAAAGTGGGGGGCAGTCATCCGAGCGTAATTGCGTTTGGCATTTCTTTCCGGGACAGTATCCACTGGGAATGTCTTCCTGAGGCCTCCGAGGGACCTTGTATTAGGCTGTTGTTCACTCCGGTTGTGTGCTCCCGCAGCTTATAACCCTTTCAAACCGTTTGTGGATAAAACGCCCCTCAGGTTCCGGGGTAATATCGGAAATTTGCATGCCCCGACGGGGACGATACCCTGACACCATGCCACGTTTCTCACACCTTCACGTTCACACCCAATACTCCCTGCTGGACGGGGCCGCCCCGATCAAATCGCTGTACAAGAAGGCGGCACAGGACAACATGCCGGCCCTTGCGATCAGTGACCACGGCAATATGTTTGGGGTCTTCCAGTTCGTGGCGGAGGCGTATAAGCATCCCGCGGATCCGAGCAATAAGAAGAGTCCGCCAAAGGTCAAGCCCATCGTGGGATGTGAGTTCTACATCACCGAAAACCGCCACCGTAAGACTTTCTCGAAGGAAGAGAAGGATCCCCGGCATCATCAGATCCTGCTGGCGAAAAATGAGCAGGGTTATAAGAACCTGATGAAGCTGACATCCCTCGGATACATTGAAGGGATGTACAGCAAATATCCTCGGATCGACAAGGAACTCATCCACAAGTATCACGAAGGGTTGATTGCCACGACCTGCTGCCTGGGCGCTCTCGTGCCGCAGGCCATCCTTAAAAAAGGTGAGGCAGAGGGGGAGAATGAATTCAAGTGGTGGCTGAACATCTTCCAGGATGATTACTACGTCGAACTCCAGCGTCACGGTATGGCCGAGCAGGAGAAGGTCAACCAGGTACTGCTGCGGTTTGCGAAGAAATACAATGTGAAGGTCATTGCGTCGAATGACTCGCATTATGTCGATCAGTCGGATTTCAACGCACATGACATCCTGTTGTGCATCAACACGGGCGAGAAGCTGTCGACACCCGCCATCCGTGAGTTTTCGGATGATGATGTGAACATGCGCGACAAGCGTTTCGCATTCCCGAACGACCAGTTTTATTTCAAGACGACTGCTGAGATGTCCAAGGTCTTCCATGACATGGAAGAAGCCATCGACAATACCAACGAGATCGTCGACAAGGTTGAGCTGCTAGACCTGAAACGCGACATCCTCCTCCCCCACTTCAAGGTCCCTTCGAATTTCGAATCGCAGGATGCCTATCTGGAGCATCTGACCTGGGAGGGTGCCAATAAAAGATACAGTGAGATCACCCCGGAGATCGACGAGCGACTGCGTTTCGAATTGTTCACGATCCGGACGATGGGATTCGCCGGCTACTTTCTGATCGTATCCGATTTCATCAAGGCGGGCCGGGAATTGGGCGTATTCATCGGACCGGGTCGCGGTTCGGCGGCCGGCAGTGTGGTGGCCTATTGCATCGGCATCACGAACATCGATCCGATCAAGTATCGGCTGCTGTTCGAACGATTCCTGAACCCCGACCGGAAGTCGATGCCTGATATCGATACGGACTTCGACGATGAAGGCCGTCAGAAGGTGATCGATTATGTTGTGGATAAATATGGCCGCAACCAGGTGGCGCAGATCATCACTTACGGCACCATGGCCGCGAAGATGAGCATCAAGGACGTTGCCCGGGTGATGGACCTGCCGCTGGTGGAGTCGAATATGCTCGCAAAGATGATCCCGGAGAAGCCGGGCATCTCCCTCAAGCGCGTGCTGCATGCCCCGTTGAACGGAGCGGATGACAGTCTGGCAGAAAAGGACGGCCTCAATCCGGATGATCTGGAGCAAGTCAAAAAGCTGAGGGACATTTATAACGGAAATGATCTGCACAGTCGCATTCTACATGAGGCAGAGATCCTGGAAGGATCAGTCCGGAACACGGGGCTTCACGCGGCAGGTATCATCATCGCGCCGAAAGATCTGACGGAGCTGATACCTGTGTGCACGGCGAAGGACTCTCCGCTTTGGGTCACCCAGATCGAGGGCAGTGTGATCGAGGATGCGGGTGTTATTAAAATGGACTTTTTGGGTCTGAAGACCCTCAATATCCTCAAGACTTCCCTGGAACTGATCAAACTCAACCATGGCGTGGAGATCGATCTGGACACGCTGCCGCTGGATGATGCGTTGACCTTCGAACTATATCAGCGTGGCGAAACGATCGCCACGTTCCAGTTTGAAAGTCCGGGTATGCAGAAATATCTCCGCGAACTGAAGCCCGACAAATTCGAGGATCTCATCGCGATGAACGCCTTGTACCGCCCGGGTCCGATGGAATACATCCCGAACTACGTCGAGCGAAAGCACGGGCGGGAGCCGGTGACTTATGATCTGGCGGACATGGAGGAATATCTCAGTGAAACCTATGGCATCACCGTTTATCAGGAACAGGTGATGTTGCTGGCGCAGAAGCTGGCGGGCTTCACAAAAGGAGACGCGGACGTGCTGAGGAAGGCGATGGGTAAGAAGAATAAGCCTGTCCTTGACAAGATGAAGCCGCAGTTTGTGGAAGGTGCGGCAGCCAAGGGACATGCGAAGAACGTATTGGAAAAAGTCTGGACCGACTGGGAGGCCTTTGCCCAATATGCCTTCAACAAGTCACACTCGACCTGTTACGCGCTGGTTGCGTATCAGACGGCATATTTGAAATCACACTATCCGTCGGAATACATGGCGGCGGTACTCAACCATGCCGGCAGCATTGAAAAGATCACCTGGTTCATGGAGGAGTGCAAGCGTATGGGACTCACCGTACTTGGACCGGACATCAATGAATCGCTCAAGGGATTTGCGGTGAATTCAAAGGGTGAGATCCGCATCGGCCTGGGTGGTTTGAAGGGTGTGGGCGAGGCGGCGGTGGAGGCCATCATCGCAGAGCGCCGGCGGCAAGGCGCATTCGTAT
>JBEEMB010000334.1:0-3009 GCA_041167815.1 Bacteroidota bacterium
GGATGACAGAAAAAGTGGGGGGCTGTCATCCAAGTGTAATTGCATTTGGCTTTTCTTTCCGGGACAGTATCCCCGTGAAAATGTCATCCTGAGGCCTCCGATGGACCTTGTATTCTCCTCCATGACAAAAACGCACAACCTCCCCGAAAAGACAGGACAATTACCAACCGCTTGAAAGTATCTTTGTATCCAACATCACTCACCATGGCCGCCGCCGAAAAACTCCGCATCGACAAATACCTTTGGTCCATCAGGCTGTTCAAAACCAGGTCTGCCGCGGCAGATGCCTGCGACAAAGGACGGGTAAAGATGGAAGCAACCTCCGTGAAGGCTTCCAGGAATGTACACGTTGGGGATGTTTACGAGGTCAGGACAGACACCCGTAAATGGGTCATCCGGGTAGAATCGTTACTCGACCACAGAGTACAGTTCTCAGAGGCCGTGAAACACTACACCGACCTCACACCACCCGAAGAGCAGGAACGCGTCAGCTTCCAGGCAGCTGTGTTCCACACCGGGAAGCGTCCCAGTAAGATCGGACGCCCTACGAAAAAAGACCGCCGTGAACTGGACGACTTCATGGAGTAAATCCCATCGTCCCTACTTACTTAATGGCAGATTATTGAAGAGTGCGATCTGAAACTGCCCCCGGCTCCTGGTCTCCTGCATCTGTGTCATCAACCCCATCTCCAGCCGGACATCCTTCCCCATCTGATAACCCAGTGCACCATACACCCGGTTACGATCAAATACGGCTCTGTCCGTGTGAAGGAAAAATTCATTGTACAACGAAAGATACCAGGCACCCTGCTCCATTTTCGGTTTGTTCATCGGGATGTTCAATCCCAGAAAATACCGAAACCGCGCCCGGAAACGATCCGGCAGGAAACGCTCCTCCAACCGATACCGATGCTGAAGAAACACCCGGCCAAACGACTGGCGGGTGATGAACTGCTGGAAGATGCGATGCTCGTTCACGGATGATTTCACGGAACTTCCCGGCGTATATGGCTCACTGTGGATAAATGCGTACCCCAACAGCAGATTGTTGTTCCCCTCCGTCAGATTCCGTCCAATACCCGTCCGCACAATCAATTGTTCCAGATCCCCGGCCACATTATAATTACGATGTTGCACCTCATTCCACCAATTCCATTTTTTGGCAAACCGCTGGTTACCAATGTATATGAACCAGTTACCGAGATCGGTCGATTGTGCATTCAACTGACTGAAATTCAACACTAAAAGAGAGGCAACTATGAAAATACGCTTCATCAGGAATTTATAATGGAATAAATTATTTCCAGTTTAACGGCTCCACACCTCGTTGATCGGATCTCCCTTCGAACTTTTTCCGGAATGGTGCCAGTTGCGGCCCTCCACTTTTCCATCAAAACTCAGGCTCATACCCACCCGGCTGCTGTCGCGCGAAAAGAACTCGATGTACTCCGTGTACTTACCGTTTTCGAACGTATAGGTGCCCCCACCGGTTCCGAAAAACTCACCCGTGGCGGTGTTGATGGCCGCCCACTGGAAGCGCTTTCCGGAGAGCAGCTTGATCGTCTTTCGGGCGGCAGGTTTGATCTCGACCATCTTACCGCCCTGGTCGCGGCCGGTGATCCGCCAGTTCCCTGCCAAAGGACCCGAACCATCGTCGGTCCGCTTCCAGGTACCGGCCTTCCCGCCGATGCTGAGCGAGAGCAGCCCTTTTTTGATGGACCAATCCGTCTTATAAGCGCTGCCCACTTTTTGCTTGTCGGTGGTATTGTACTCAATAGCACCACTCATCAAACCTGCTTCCACGGTGCAGGTACCTCCTTCTGTATGGATGAATTTCTTCCCGGAGATATCGAAACTGCTCAGGCTGTAATAATCATCGATCAAGACCAATGTATGGGTTACACTACCCTCCTGGCGCACCCAGGCGCCCGTGGGCGTTTCACGGGCAGTATTGAAGGCCAAAGACCCCAAAACAGGGAGAAAGAAGAGGAGATTTTTCATATATGCAAGGGTTTAAGGTGTTCTTTAAAGATCGGGCAGATGAATCAGAATAATTCCACCCACCAGCTGTTCGACCATTCGCCTCCCGCTTCGAGGGCTACGATCCCCGGTTTTCGGGTGAATTCGCCATCATGCGAAACGGTATCCGCATGCCCCTGCCAAGGTTCGATGCATACGAATGGAGCGCCGGGGGCAGCCCAAAGTCCGAGATGCGGCCAGCCTTCGATACCGAACCGAAGCCCGTGCGGGTCCTTATCGCTATGAAGTTGAATGCTTTCCGATTGCAAATCCTTCAACACGATCGCATCCCGGGCGAAGGTATCCCCGGTTAACTGGATATCCGTTCCGCCTTTCAGGAAAGGAACTGATGCATCCATGATCAGACCTTCAGCCAATGGCCACCTACCCGTGGTCTCGGTTCGACTGAACGTCAGTTTGTAATCATCATAAGCCAGTCCATCATGCAGCGGAACCCGGAATGCCGGATGCGCTCCGATTGAAAAATATAAAGTTTCATCGGCCGGGTTGAATACAGAGTATGTCACGGTCAACCTTCCATCGGAAATCTTATACCGCAGATGCAGGATGAACCGGAAGGGATATTCGACGCGGGTCGACTCGTCATCCTCCAATGTGAAAAGCAATTCCGCCTGGCTGAGCTGCTCGGCGCAAAACATTTTCTCCCGGGCAAAGCCATGCCTCGGAAGCGTGTAGGTCGTGCCCCGATACTGGTAGTGATTGCCCCGCAGCGTTCCGACGATCGGAAACAGCACCGGAGAAAACTTCCCCCACCAGGCCTGATCGCCTGACCATAAGTAATCCAATCCGGTAATCGTCGAACTCAACCGGCGTAGTTCCGCGCCAAGCGGATGAATGGCAGCTTCAATGCCATCATTTCTCAAAATGATCATGCACTAAAATTAGGAAAGAAAGAAACGCAGGTGACTACTTACCGGCTGTCATTCTATGTCTGGAAAGCACCCACCGGATTTTGTCCTCCTATGCTTG
>JBEEMB010000352.1:0-5976 GCA_041167815.1 Bacteroidota bacterium
ACGGTAAGTTAGGTTCTTGAACCATCCATCAGATCCATTTGTAATTAGTCCATGAGAACTGTTTTTCATCTGACGCAGTGTGGTACATGCCAGCGTATAATCCGGGATTTGAAACTTGTTGAACGAGGTTTCACGCTCAGGGATATCAAACAACAACCCATTCAGCCGGCAGAATTGGAGCGTTTACGGGAGCAGACCGGCAGCTACCTGTCGTTGTTTAGCAAACGAGCTATCAAATACAAGACGATGGGATTGAAGGATCGCCAACTTTCTGAAGATGATCTTCGCGCGCTCATCCTCGAGGATTATACTTTCTTGAAACGTCCGGTGATCGTTGCTGGTGATGAGGTTTTTGCCGGTAACGAGCAAAAAACCCTGGATCGTGTTTCTGCGCATCTGGATCAGGCATAGTTATTCCACTATTCTGATTTTGGCGTAATTCAGCATGATCTTTTTTTCGCCGTTCAGCTCGAAATGTATGGTGGCGATGGGGTTGTGCGCTGCCCCTTCCATTTTGACGACCTTCCCGAAACCGAATTTTTGGTGTTCCACGCGTTGGCCTGCGGACAGCTCGCTGGTGTCACTTGCCTTGAAATCCGCACTGGGCGTGTGTTCGACGGGTTTTGCAGGAAGCGGTTTAGGTGGAATATAGGAAGGTTTCGCAGGTGTTTCGGGATACTTGGCATTTCCTGTGTTGGGTCGCTGGGTTTTTTGTCCGAAATCCTGGTTTCCACCCCCCCATGCTCCTCTCATTCTATCCGAGGCCGGGCGCTGGGCGAAACCGGATCCCATATTCCTCAGTCCACCGCCAGCGTATGAACGGTCGAGGTGCTCCGTGGGGAGTTCATCTATGAAGCGGCTGGGTTCATTTTGAACGACCTGTCCGAACTTGTAACGGGTATTGGCGTAGCTGATCCACAGTTTTTTCTTGGCTCTGGTGATGACGACGTAGAATAGTCTTCTTTCTTCTTCCAGCTCTTCTCTCGTATTGATGCTCATGGCGTTGGGGAAGAGCATTTCTTCGAGCCCTGCCGCGAAAACACAGGAGAATTCCAGTCCTTTGGCGGCGTGGATGGTCATAAGTTTGACCGTATCTGCGTCTTGATCTTTCTCATCGGCATCGGTGAGCAAGGTAATTTGCTGAAGGTATGCGGCGAGTGTGGCGTTTTGAATGCCTCTTTCCTGAGGTACCGGTTCTTTGGGCAGGTCGCTGAAGAGGTTGGGAGCCTCATTGCTGACGAGGGCTTCGTCGTTGAACACATCGTTGTCGAGCACTACTCCGTCGATGTCTATCTGCGCGCGATTCTCCTGGTCGTCCACCCATTCTTTGATGGAGTTCAGGAGTTCCTGGATGTTTTCGTACCGCTGAACGCCTTCGGTGCTTTTGTCGTTGAAAAGTTCGCGAACGATGTTGGTTTGTTTACCGATATGCACGGCCACATCATAGGCGTTTCGTGTATCGAGCATGCTCGCGAAGCTTCGGATCATGGTCACGAAGTTTTCGATGACCTCCAGTGTTGATGATCTGAATCCGAATTTGGCGGCCTGGGCGATGACATCCCACATGGAGATATTTTGCTCATTTGCCTGCAGGATGATCTTGTCGACGGTGGTTTTTCCGATGCCCCGTGCGGGATAGTTGATGATTCTTTTAAGCGCTTCTTCATCTTTCGGATTGATCAGGACCCGCAGGTATGCTACGAAATCCTTGATTTCCTTACGTTGATAGAAGCTTATGCCCCCGTACATGGTGTATGGGATGCCCATCCGTCTCAGTGCTTCTTCGAAGGCGCGGCTTTGGGCGTTGGTACGATACAGGATGGCAAAGTCCCGATTGAAATAGTGGTTTCTGAGTTTTTGTTCCTGGATGGTATCGGCCACGAATTTGCCCTCGTCGTTATCTGTGAGGGTGCGAACGACCTGTATTTTATCGCCTCCCTGATTTTCGGTCCAGAGTTCTTTCGGGATCTGATTTTTGTTGTTGCTGATAACCTGGTTGGCTACTTCGAGGATCTGTTTGGTACTACGGTAGTTCTGTTCGAGTTTGACGACATGGACTTCGCCATAGTCTTTCTGGAATTGGAGGATGTTTTCGATGGTAGCCCCCCGAAAAGAGTAGATGGACTGGGCGTCGTCACCGACCACGCACACATTTTCGTGTGCGGCGCCCAGTAATTTGATGATCTCGTATTGGGCCGGGTTGGTATCCTGATACTCGTCGATCAGGATGTATCTGAATTTGTGTTGGTATTTGTGGAGGCTGTCAGGGAAGTTTTTGAGCAGTTCATAGAATTTCAGGAGCAGATCATCAAAATCCATGGCTCCGTTCTTGAAGCATCGTTTGACATAAGCCGAATAAATCTGACTGATGGCCGGCCTGTTGGCCCGCGTGTCTTCCTGTTGGAGGTAATGGTCGGTGGCGTATTCTTCCGGTCCGATCAGTGCGTTTTTCGCGGATGATATTCTGTTATAGACGGCTGCAGGTTTGTAGTGCTTATCATCGAGGTTTAGTTCATTGATAACGGTTTTCATGACGCTTTTTGCGTCATCGGTATCATAGATGGTGAAGCTTTGCGGGTATCCGAGCCGTTGGGCCTCACTTCTGAGGATTCGGGCGAAAACGGAGTGGAAGGTGCCGATGTAGAGGTTCCTGGCTTCATTGTTCCCGAGGATATGTTCTACCCGTTCTTTCATTTCCCGGGCAGCCTTGTTGGTGAAGGTCAGGGCCAGGATCCTGAATGAATCGACTCCATTTGCCATCAGGTGCGCGATGCGTGTAGTCAGCACCTTTGTTTTCCCGCTGCCGGCTCCTGCAATAATCATCAGTGGGCCGTCCAAATGAAGGACAGCTTCCCTTTGTTTGTCATTCAAACCCTTCAGATAGTCTTGCATGACCGCAAGTTAGTATGATTGCCTTGCATGCGGGGAGATGTGAAAAACAAAAGCTGGTTTGCGTCATTTTTCATAGAAAACGAACGCAGGTTGTGTGGTTTTCAACGGATTGAATCCGCGAAAACACTCGGTAATCAAGGTATTGGTCCACTCGTACAATTACGAAAGAAATCGAGTACTTGTCTTCTTGACCCGCCCCCTGTATCAGGACTACTTTTGCTACAAATCCAACCCCATGAATCTCCTGATGTACGTCGGAGACGAGCTAGTCGAATCCGTCCCATTGGAAAAAGAAATGATTTCCAAACCCGGTTATCTGGGCAATTTCAAGCGCAGGCTTCAGAATAAATACCGCGAAGTGTTTCCCAATGCTCCTAAACCGGAGTTTTTTGTGGCGAACCCTACTACGCATATCAGGCCTGCGGAGATGCTTATCCGAGCGATCCCCCATCATTAACATTTCTTTGCCATTTAACATTCACTTTACCTCGTCTAACTTTTCCGGCTTTATGTAATAGAAAATATTGGATCTTGGCTGAACAGATAATTGGTTTCCAAACCGTTTGAGTTTTTCCGGTGTTTTATGTCACAGATCTGATCAATCCAAAAGATTACTTTTGCTACATTCAAAACGAGGTACCATGATTCGTTCCCAGTTATTCAGGTTGCTTTTGCTGATGCCTTTGGTTTTTTCAATGTCAACATTGAAAGCCCAGGTGAGGAATCCGGTTAAATGGACACACACGGTTAAAGCAGCGGGTTCAGGCAAGTATGTGGTCAGTATGAAAGCGGTACTGGATAAAGGCTGGCATATCTATTCCCAGCGTACGCCTGATGGCGGTCCTATTCCAACTGCGATCCTTTTCACTAAAAATCCGCTGGTATCAATGCTGGGCATGGTGAAGGAAGTTGGCAAGCTCGAGAACCATTATGAAAAGTTGTTTGGTGTCGATGTGAAGCAATTTTCGAATGAAGTCACATTTGTCCAGGAGTTGACGGTAAAGGGTAAGGTCAAGACCAATATCAGTGGTACGATTGAGTACATGGTGTGCAACGATACTGAATGTCTGCCGCCAACGACCCAGCGTTTCACGCTGGCGCTGCAGTGAATCCATCAATAATATTTTATGATCAACAGAATTTTATCCCTGCTGCTATTTGCAGCGGGGATTTCTGCACATAGCCTGGCACAGGAAGTTCCGGTTGTCAAATTTGAGAAGGAGCGGCTGAATGATTCCACGGTCCGTCTTTTTTTTGACGTGAAAGCATCTTCCGGTATCAGGATTTATCGTTTGCCGGAGGGTCAGGATCCCTTGTACTCTGAGATTGAGTTTGACAGTACATCGCTTGGGTATGTCAAGGGCAAGCCCACATCTGTTTCTCAAGCGTTGCTCGAGCGTGATTCGGCATTGGGTGAAATGACGGCCTTTCATCAGGATTCGGTAAGATGGCAGCAGGATATCCGCTTAAGCTCATCAGACAGTGTAGTGTTGAAAGGCGAACTTCGGTACATGTACAAGCGGGGCGATGAGTTTCTGAATGGATCAGAAACTTTCCGTTTTGAAATTGCTCCCGTACCTGGTTCCGGAGATACTTCTCCGGTTGGAGGCAGGTCTTTATGGTGGATCTTCATTGCTGCTTTTGGGGGTGGTTTGTTGGCTTTGCTAACACCATGTGTTTATTCGATGATACCGGTTACGGTGAGTTTCTTTACGAAGCGCAGCATGAACCGGGCCCAGGGTATCCGGAATGCCATGTATTATGCCGCTTCGATCATCATCATATTCACGTTGCTGGGCTTTTTGATCACGCTGGTATTTGGTCCGGCCGCGTTGAATAACCTTGCCACAAATTGGATCGCGAATCTGGTGTTTTTTGCGCTGTTCCTGATTTTCGGTATTTCCTTTCTGGGGGCTTTCGAGATAAATCTGCCTTCATCCTGGATGAACCGTTCTGATTCCCGGGCCGGTACGACTAGTTTTGTGGGTATATTCTTCATGGCATTGACGCTGGTGCTGGTTTCTTTTTCCTGCACAGGTCCGATCATTGGTAATTTGCTGGTATTGGCCGCCAAAGGCAGTTACTTGGGTCCGTTGGTTGGGATGCTTGGATTTTCTGTGGCACTGGCGCTTCCTTTTGCTTTATTCGCGTTTTTCCCGAGTAAGTTGAACATCCTGGGCAAGGCCGGAGGATGGCTGAATGCCGTGAAGGTGACGCTGGGCTTCCTCGAACTCGCGCTCGCATTGAAGTTTTTGTCGAACGCCGATCTCGTGAAAGGCTGGAGGATCCTCGACCGCGAGGTTTTCCTGAGTTTGTGGATCGTAATCTTCGGTTTGCTGGGCTTGTATCTTTTGGGTAAGATCAAACTCCATCACGATGATGAATTGCCGAAAAATGATTTCGGTCTTCCATATTTGAGTGTGACGCGTTTATTATTTGCTATTCTCACGCTCTCTTTTGCGGTTTACATGGTCCCCGGCCTTTGGGGTGCGCCCTTGAAAGGGATTGGTGCCTTTGTTCCACCATTGGGCACGCAGGATTTCATTGCCAACGCCGGTGGCCAGCGATCCGGCAGCAGTGAAGGTCATTCGGAAGCTCAAAGTTCCGGTTTACCCAAACCGGTAAAATATCATGACCTCATGCGCATGTATGAGCCGGAGGTTGTAACGACCTACGGAATGACCACATATTTCGATTATGAGGAGGCGCTGGCTGTGGCCAGAAAAGTTGGAAAGCCCTTGATGATCGATTTTACCGGCATCAACTGTGTGAACTGCCGTAAAATGGAGGCGGAGGTTTGGAGTGACCCGGAGGTCATGAAAAGATTAAAAGAGGATTTTGTAATCGTATCGCTCTATGTCGATGTTCAAAATATCGACTTACCTGAACGGGAGCATTATTATTCTGATGCGTTGGGTAAAAAAGTGACCACGTTAGGGGATAAGAATGCAGACATGCAGGTGACCCGATTCCAGGCGAACAGTCAGCCTTACTATTTCTTTGTAGATGGTGAGGAGAAGCGCCTGGTTTCCGAGGGTTACGGATATGATCCTGATATTCCGAAGTTCATCCGATTGTTGGATG
>JBEEMB010000002.1:0-4472 GCA_041167815.1 Bacteroidota bacterium
AAGGTGCATTCCGCCATTCCGAAACATGTCACAAAAGGTGTGGGACCGAGGCCGAAGGGGCGGAAGAGATCATGGAACCTTTGAAGGCTTATTGCCCGGATAGGCTCGGCACATACCATGATGGAAATCATGGAAGACAGATTGAGATTGTCGGAAAGATGCTCCGGAGAAATGCGACGCACGCAAAGGTCTAAGGCAAAATTCGGAGCGTGTGAGAAATGGATCTCATACCTGCCCATGGCTTCAGGCCATACCTGGGGTCGGCCAATGAAGTCAAGTGGATCAATCAGCCATGTTGTGTTACCATGACAGATAGCAGGGAATAAACCCGCCACCAGGCCCAGGTCATGGTAATGAGGAAGCCAGCAGAGGTGGTTCCACTCCGGACGCTGACGAATGGATAAACCAATAGCATCTATATTGGCTTTTATATTATCGGATGTGATATTGATCCACTTGGACCGGCCTGTGGTGCCTGAGGACAATTGGCCATAGATGATACGATCTCCAATCGTTGCTTCAGGTTCAGGATATTCTTCTAGCTCAATGTTACCCCATTCAGCGGGTATCGGCAAAAGCATGTCTTGAATTTCTGATGCTTCTGACATTAATTGACGGAACCAACTTTTTACATGTAATGTTTCCGGCAAAATGATGGCCGAAATAGCTTCATTTTTAATCAGATCCTGTAACCTCGCAATTTTAGAGGCGCCATTTGGTATTTGTATGGAGGCCGGTATACACCCCCTTTGAAGACAAGCCAGGAAAACCGGAATGAAGTCAAAAGCATTTTCGTACAACAATATCACCCGCTCATTGCATCGGGTCAATCCCGAAAGATGTTTAGCTATGACGCATACCCGTTCGTATAACGTCTTGAAGCTCATTTTTCTTACAGGGGATGCATATCTGTCCAGATGGACATATATGTCCCTTTCCGGCGATGCAAGGGCATGCTGATACAGACAATGAAGCAAATGATTCATGGGTACGTATGGACAAGATACACCTATGTGTATGATAATCAAACCCAACTTATGATATGATCATCCTCCGCCCTTTAGGCAACTAATTGATCAACAAATTTCCAAGAAGTCATTAGAGGAAAGACGCCGCTATCCAGTATCTCCAGTCCCTGTTATCACGTGCATAGGCATGGCATGGCATGATCTCACGCCGCATTACTTTTGGATTCAGCAAACGCAAATCAACCATTTTTTCATGAGCCAGTTTGATCTCTTTAACTACACGCTCGTCGCTCATCCATTCAAATTGCGGAGGTTCGAAGCCCGTCTTCCCTGTTCGCCAAATGACTTTTTCTATTATTTGTGAGCGATGGCTTTCTCTCAATATCCATTTATTATAGCCATTCCTGAATTTCAGATGGGATGGGAGTGAGAAGATGAATTCCGCCAGCCGGTGATCCAGAAATGGGAATCTGGTTTCGATGCCATGCGCCATGGCATTCCGGTCTGCATAACGGAGCAGTGTTTGTAGTGGCCCGGTCAGACAGTCGGCGTATAGGATATCGTTGAGGCGTTCCACGAGGGGCTTTCGAATAAACCCTGCACCATCGTTCCCTTCCCGGAATTGGTCATCGATTTCATCCAGTCGATCATGTAATTGTCTGGCTTTTCGTTCAAGCCAGGCCGCAGTCAATCCCGGAAACTTTGCCGCGAGTCTGTTTCTCCAACCCCAGGATGGCAAAAATGAATTTTCTACGAGCGTATTAGCTTCTTTGGAGGCCGAAGCCCAACCTTTTTCACGAACGACTTCAAGCAAGTGCCACTGCGCATAGCGATCGTAGCCACCAAGCAGCTCATCAGCCCCCTGACCATCCAACATCACTCGGAGGCCCTGTCTGGCGGCGAGATCATGAACGGCAAATTGTGCCATGATCCCTGCAGATGCGAAAGGTTCTTCCTGATGATGCACCAAGGCATGCATGTTTTCAATCAACATCGCTGCATGGGGCTGTATGATATGCGAGGCCATCCCAAGTTGTTCAGCTATCCCGCTGATCATGTCTGATTCATCCTTGATGAATCCCGGAAACACGGCACTAACGGTGTCGAATACCCTATTTTTCGACCTGCTGGCAATACTCGCACTGTCAACACCCCCACTGAGCGCGATACCAATCTTTGTATCTGCATTCAGTCTCAGGTTTACAGCGGATTGAAAAAGATCCTGGAACTGGTCAATTGAATCATCGATGGTACGCTCCCTTTGCGTCACCTTATCCAGATCCCAGTATCTGTCGATCGTCAAGTTTTTTGTGTCTGGGTGGAATATCAGATAATGTGCAGGTGGCAGTCGAAGAATGCCTTCATAAAATGTCAGTTCCGGGAATTCAGGATGTTCCGTGATGCCCAGGGTTAGAAAATGCAGGAATGCCTGATGTAAGGGTTTTCTGTTGATGCCTGCTGCCCAGAGTGCTTTCATTTCCGAGGCAAAAAGGAACAATCCTTCTGCATCATCATAATGAAAATGAAAGGGCTTCTCGCCGAAACGGTCCCTGGCAGCGTACAAGCTTTCGGTTTCACGATCCCAGATGGCAAAGGCGAACATACCATTCAAGTGATGCACACATTCCGCGCCCCATTTATGATAGGCTGCGGCTATGACTTCTGTATCACCGACAGAACAAAAAGAAAGTCCTGATTTGATGAGTTCCAGTCGGATAGCGGGGGCATTGTAGATCTCTCCATTATGCACGATCACGTAACGGTCGAGGAAATGCAACGGCTGGTCAGATGCAGGTCCGGGGTCTATGATGGCGAGTCGGCGACTGCCCAGGGCGACGGCCGATTGATCTGAATATGCGATAAAATGCCCTTCTCCATCGGGACCACGATGACGAAGACTGTCTGTCATCGCCTGCAAGCGTTCCCTGGAACAAACGCCGTGATGCCGGCCATTCCCGATGATGCCTGCGATGCCACACATCTTCCCGAATTTGATTATTTGTTTCCTTTCACCGATTGGTCAACGGTGAACGGGATGCGCAATTTGATATCATCCCAAAGCAGCACGAGTTCAACTTGTTGACCGTTCTTTTCGAAGAACATGGTAAATACTTCGTGGACTTCTTTCTCTCTGTCAGGTTTCAGTTCAATCCGAAGGGCATCTTTTTTCGCATCGTACCGGAAGCTTCCCCAGGTATCTGTTTCCCGGTTGAAAATGACGGTCCACTTATCCGGGTTGGGGATGGCGTAGAGTGTATATCTGCCTTTTTTCAATTTGCCGGATTGTACCAAGACATCTCTGAACAATTCAATTTCCGTGGCCTCATTGGCGCCCATCCGCCATACCTGGCCGTATTCGACAAGATCTCCAATGATGGTTCGACCACCTTTTGAAGGCCGGCTGTAGATGACCCTGGCCAACAGTGGTTCAGTGAGCTTATCCTGAATTTTCAGCACAGGATAGTTGGCCGGGTAATATGAGATATCCAGCGGAGATTTATCCACCGCCGGAACCTTATTCCCTTGAGCCTGAGACAATGCGGTCGTGATCAACAGGATTGAACTGACAATGATTCGGATGATATTCATGTGTAGAAATGAATGCAAAACTAACTTATTCACTGATTCTCGTCAGTTTGGCCGGAATGACTCGTCAGGGCGCTTGTTCAATGGTGCTTCTATCTTTGCACTCCAACCCCAAATTATGATACCTGATTTTAAATATGTATCTGCTGAAGAAGCACTTTCCGTTGTCCAGTCGGGCCACCGCATATTTGTGCATGGCAGTGCCATGACCCCGATATCATTAATGAATGCGCTGGCAAAAGAGGCTCATCGCCTCCGAAATGTCGAAATGGTATCTATTACCATTTATGGAGATCTGGATGTATGCAAGCCTGAATATGCCGACAGTTTCCGGATGAATTCCATGTTCGTATCCAACTCCATTCGATTGGCTGTTGCTGAAGGTCGGGCTGATTATATCCCGGTATTCCTGAGTGAAATCCCAGAGTTGTTCAAGCGTGGCATCCTGCCATTGGATGTCGCCATCATCCAGGTATCACCTCCGGATGAACATGGTTACTGCTCCCTTGGAGCATCGGTGGATGTCGCCAGGAGTGCCGTGAATACGGCCCGGTATGTCATCGCGCAGGTCAACCCGAATGCACCCAGGACCCATGGTGATGGCATGATACATGCTTCACGACTACACTCAATGGTATGGTGCGAAGATCCATTGCCGGAATCCACTTACACAGAGAAAGTTACGGATGTGGAGCGTCGCATCGGGCGTTACATTGCCGAAATGATCGAAGACGGATCCTGCTTACAGATGGGTATTGGTGCCATCCCCGACGCGGTGCTTGGATGTCTGCACAATCATCGCGACCTCGGCGTACATACCGAGATGTTCTCTGATGGCTTGATTGACCTCTTTGAAAAGGATATCATCAACAATCGGTATAAGCGCATCCATCCAAATAAAACCGTCACAGGTTTTGC
>JBEEMB010000081.1:0-7189 GCA_041167815.1 Bacteroidota bacterium
TTCAACGAGAATGAGCCCATCGTAAACACACCGGAACAGGCGCTGGATTGCTATCTGCGCACACAAATGGACATGCTGGTGATGGAAAACTGCATCGTGCAGCGCGATGCCTGATGTAGCCGGATGAAGATTTCAATCATAACCGCCACTTTTCAGTCGGCCCGCACCCTGCGGGATACGATAGACTCTGTACGACGGCAATCCTGCCCTGATGTGGAGCATATCATCGTCGACGGTGGATCCACGGATGACACGCTTTCCATCGTGGCGGAGCATGGGCATCTTCAAAAGGTCATCAGCGGTCCCGACAGAGGTATTTATGATGCCATGAACAAGGGCATCGGGATGGCTGAAGGGGAGATCATCGGCATCCTCAATTCAGATGATTTTTACGCGGACGACCGGGTCCTTGCAGATATTGCAGGCATCTTCAGGGATCCTGCGGTGGATGCGGTGTACGGTGATCTTGATTATATCCATCCGGACGAAAATCAACGCATCACCAGAAGATGGACGGCCGGAAGCTACCGGCCGGGCGGCTTTTTGTGGGGATGGATGCCGCCTCATCCTACTTTTTTTGTCCGTCGTCGGCTCTATGAACAATTCGGCGGATTCAATCTGGACATGGGTACTTGTGGAGATTACGAGCTGATGCTTCGGATGGTGCATCGGCATGGTGCAAGGCTATCTTACCTCCCGCGTACGCTGGTCAAAATGCGGGCGGGCGGTGCCAGCAACGCTTCATTGGGTGCAAGGCTGAAGGCAAACCGTAACGACCGACTTGCGTGGACCGTTAACGGACTGCAGCCATACTGGTTTACGTTGTGGCTGAAACCACTTCGGAAAATCGGGCAGTTCCTTACGAGACTTTGATATTTTTCACGGGGGGATGGCCGGCTTGCCAACTTTACATTTCCTTTGTGCCACGAATGCGGATACTTTATGCTATAACCCTTGCGTTATACACTGAATGACGCATCATTAACTGTTGAATCAACACTATAAAACGCTGAACTGACATGGGCAAAGTCGCTCTCATCACAGGCATCACCGGACAGGACGGTGCCTATCTCGCAGAACTTTTACTGGAAAAAGGGTACACGGTGCATGGCATCAAAAGGAGGAGTTCCCTGTTCAATACCGATCGCATCGATCACCTGTACCAGGATCCCCATGAAAAACAGATCCGCCTTCATCTTCATTACGGGGATCTGACGGACAGCACCAATCTGATTCGTATCATCCAGGAAACACAGCCGGATGAGATCTATAACCTGGCGGCGATGAGTCACGTGCATGTGAGCTTTGAAACCCCGGAATATACCGCCAATGCGGATGGTATCGGTACGCTCAGGATCCTCGAAGCTGTCCGTTTGCTGGGACTGACCAAAAAAACCAGGGTTTATCAGGCTTCCACTTCTGAGTTGTACGGACTGGTGCAGGCCGTGCCTCAAAGCGAAACGACGCCCTTCTATCCCCGCTCGCCTTATGCCGTAGCCAAGCTTTACGCATATTGGATCACGGTCAACTATCGCGAGGCCTATGGTATGTACGCGGTAAATGGTATCCTGTTCAATCATGAATCCCCCCTGCGTGGTGAGACATTCGTTACCCGCAAGATCACCCGCGGAGCAGCCAAGATCGCATTGGGACTCCAGGATAAGATCTACCTGGGCAACCTGAATGCACGGCGCGACTGGGGTCATGCAAAGGACTATGTTGAAGGCATGTGGAGGATATTGCAACAGGACACTCCTGAGGATTATGTGTTGGCCACGGGAGTTACGACGCCGGTACGTGATTTTGTGAGGATGGCATTTGGAGAGCTGGGTATCGAGCTTGAGTTCAGCGGTGAGCAGGAAAATGAGGTTGGTATTGTGAAGTCATGCAGCAATCCTGATTTCATGCTTCCTGTCGGAAAAGAAGTGGTAGCAGTAGATCCACGTTATTATCGTCCGACAGAGGTGGATCTGTTGATCGGTGATCCGACCAAGGCCCATGAAAAGCTCGGATGGAAACCGACTTTCGACCTGCCGATGCTGGTAGCCGACATGATGCGATCTGATGTGGATCATTTCAAACGCGAGAAACTGCTCCTGAATTCCGGCTTCGCGGTAAAAAATCAATACGAATAAGACGCTTCAGCATTCTTTACTGATATGGAAAAACACAGCAGGATCTATATCGCCGGGCATCGGGGGATGGTGGGCTCCGCCATCCTCCGTCATCTGCAACAGGCGGGGCACGACCAATTCATCTTGCGCACATCCCGTGAACTGGATTTGCGTGACCAGGCAGCCGTTGCGGCATTTTTTGAACAAGAGCAGCCTGAATACGTCTTCCTGGCTGCGGCGAAGGTCGGCGGCATCCTGGCCAACAACACCTACCGCGGTGAATTTCTCTACGATAATCTGATGATACAGAACAACATCATCCATTCATCCTGGATGAATGGGGTCAAAAAGCTGATGTTTTTGGGATCCTCCTGTATCTATCCCAAGATGGCGCCACAGCCATTAAGAGAGGAGTATCTGCTTACAGGGCTGCTGGAGCCTACCAATGAGCCGTATGCCATTGCTAAAATCGCAGGCATAAAACTCTGTGATGCCTACAGGGCTCAATATGGCTGCAATTATGTCTCGGTCATGCCGACCAATCTTTACGGCCCCAATGACAACTACGACCTCAATAACTCGCATGTGCTTCCGGCATTGATCCGGAAGTTCCACGAAGCGAAGCTCGCCGACGCCCCGTCTGTCACCCTTTGGGGTACGGGAAAACCGCGTCGCGAATTCCTGCATGTGGACGACCTTGCAGCAGCATGTGTGTTTTTGATGCACAATTACCATGAGGAAGGATTGGTCAATATCGGAACAGGCGAGGATATCGAAATCGGGCAGCTGGCCAATATGGTCAGTAGGATCGTAGGATATGAAGGCGAAATCGTAAACGATCTGACCAAGCCTGATGGCACTCCCCGCAAGCTGATGGACGTCTCAAAACTCCACGGATTTGGCTGGAAACATGCCATAGATCTGGAATCTGGGATAAAAAGTGTGTACGAGGAGTATAAGTCGCGCTAAAATCGGAGGTGATTCGGTATTTTCGTGCCGAACTCACCATGAAATTGGCACCGCCAACCTCCGAAACGGATGTTCTCATTCTTTAAAAAGAAAAAGCCTCAGGATAAATTTCCGTTCCATCGACTGGAAACGGACATGCATTCCCATATCCTTCCCGGATTGGATGACGGTTCTCCGGATCCAGAAACCTCCATGATCCTGATCAAAGGTTTGCAGGAACTCGGGTATAAGCGTTTCATCGCCACACCACACGTCATGGAAGATCTGTTTCGTAACAACAAGCGGACGATCCAACATGCATATGACAATCTTCAGGATTATATCCAGGAGCGGAACGAAGAGGTGAACATCAGGTATGCTGCGGAATACCTGTTGGACGGCAACGTGGATGTCATGCTGGCAAAGAAAGTTCCGATGCTTACGCTGAAGGATAAGCTTGTGCTGGTGGAAATTTCCTTCGTCAGTCCGCCCATACACCTCAAAGAAATCCTCTTTGAAATACAAATGAAGGGTTACCAACCCGTCTTTGCCCACCCTGAGCGATACGGATTCTACCATTCCAAACCCTCCGCCTACGCAGAGATCAGGGATATGGGCTGTCTATTCCAAAGCAATCTGCTTTCTTTCGGCGGTTATTATGGTGGTGCTGTCAAACAGGCTGCGGAGTATCTCGTCAAACATAATCTGATTGATATGCTTGGGACGGATATCCATCACGAAAAACATCTGATGGCCCTTCAGGAACTGCCATTCACGCCTCCACTGCGCAAACTCCTTGACGAGAAAGGGGTGTTAAACCACACATTAGTTTTCTGATTTGTTCTCTGGTGCTCACATTCAGTGAACAATAAAGAAAAATCGTTGTTTCTTATCCCTGATGAACGCTTTTACCATTAAGGATCTGGAGAATCTCACGGGAATCAAAGCCCATACCATCCGTATTTGGGAGCAGCGCTATTCGTTCCTGAAGCCCAACCGGACCACCACCAACATTCGATATTACACCAATGAGGAGCTTAAGAAGATCCTCAACATTGCCCTGCTCAACAAGTATGGGTACAAGATCTCGCACATCGACCGGATGACGGAACCCGAGATCAATGAGAAGATTTTCACGCTCAACAACGCCCTTGCGCAGCAGGAGCGCGTGATCAATGATCTTATTCAGACCATGGTCGATATGGACACGGAAGCTTTCTCCGCTACCCTGTCTGATTATATCAAACATCGTGGTATTGAGAAGACGATCAACCAGATCATTTTCCCGTTCATGGAACGCATTGGCGTCCTTTGGATGACCGGCCATATCATTCCTGCACAGGAGCATCTGATGTCCAATATCATTCGGCAAAAGATGATCGTGGCTATTGACTCAGCCAAGTCTTTGTTGAATGTTGAGAAGACGGGCCTCCTGTTCCTTCCGGAAGGAGAGTACCATGAACTCGGTCTGCTGTTCGTTTATTATATGCTGAAGAGCAGGGGTGCGAAAGTGTTGTATCTCGGCGCCAATGTACCCATTGATGACATCCAGTACGTTATCCGCGAACTTAAGCCTGACTTTCTGTTTACCCATCTGACCTCTGTTTCACATGGGTTCAATTTTGATCGATTCATCAATAATGCGGTCAAGAAGTTCGAAAATGTTCCTTTTCTCATCTCGGGCCGCTTGGCCAACACCTACGAGAAAAAAATTCCCAATAGCATTCAGTTCAAGCGTTCGTTGCATGAGGTGACTGAATTCATCGGTTCCCTCTCATAATACTCAAATAAATAACTGATTATGAGCCAGATATAAACTATCTGGCTTTTTTGTTTTATATTTTAACAAAATAATTAAACAAAACTTCGCGTCGGTAAATGGTTTTTGTTTAGCTTTATCCTGTAAAAAATAAACAAAAGCAATGTCCACAAAAGAGTTCAACCAGCTGCTGCTTCAGAATACCGAGTTCCTGAAGCCTTTTGCCGTTACGCTCACGAAGGATCAGGAATCGGCGAAGGACCTCCTTCAGGAAACGATGTTCCGGGCATTGGCCAACCATGAAAAATACAGTGTAGGGACCAATATCAAGGCCTGGCTCTACACCATCATGCGCAATATTTTCATCAACAACTATCGTCGCAAGGCCAAGCAGAACACGATCTTCGACAGTACTCCGAATGATTTTCTGATCAATTACAACCAGTCGACGATCGATAACGGTGCGGAGAGCAATCTGCGTTTGAAGGATATTCGTGCCGCAGTACACAATCTGCCGGAGATCTTCAAGCAGCCGTTCATGTTGTATTTCGAAGGGTACAAGTACCATGAGATAGCGGATGCCCTTGGAGAGCCGCTGGGTACGATCAAGAGCCGTATTCACTTTGCCAGGAGGTTGCTTAAAGAACAGATCAGCAGGTTCTGATGATCGTTTGACTCCGCCACCCGTTGTTCCTTCCTTTCAATTCTCAATTCATTCCATTGTCAAAAAAGGCCATTGTTATTGGAAGTGGTTTCGCGGGTATGTCCGCCGCTTCATTTCTGGCGCGTGAGGGCTGGCAGGTGCAGGTCCTGGAAAAACATGAAATGCCCGGGGGGCGGGCTCGTAAGTTCAGCTCCGACGGTTTTACCTTTGATATGGGCCCCAGCTGGTACTGGATGCCCGATGTTTTTGAGCGATACTTTGCACAGTTCGGTCGTAAGGTGTCTGACTACTACGAATTGGTCCGCCTGGATCCGTCTTACAGGATTTACTGGAATGATGGTCCAATGGATATTCCTGCTTCCTACGATGAGCTTTGTCAACTGCTTGAAAGTCTGGAACCAGGCGCTGCTGCCAGATTGGATGATTTCATGCGGGAAGCGGAGTATAAATATCGGGTGGGTATCAACAAGCTCGTATTCAAGCCCGGCCAGTCGCTGGGAGAGTTGATAGACCCGGAACTGATCAAAGGTTTATTCCGGTTGGATGTGTTCAACTCGATCAAAAGCCATGTAGGCAAGTACTTCAAGCATCCCAAGATCCGGCAGCTCATGGAGTTTCCTGTCATCTTTCTCGGTGCGAGGCCCGAAGACACGCCTGCCCTCTACAGCCTGATGAACTATGCCGATATCAAGCTAGGCACCTGGTATCCCAAGGGAGGTATGTATGCCATTGTGGATGGTATGCACCGCTTGGCCACCGAGCTGGGGGTGACCTTTCACTTCAACAAAAATGTGCGGAATATAGAAGTTACAAACGGTGTTGCACGCAGTGTGGTGACATCTGATGGTGAGCGTTTTGAAGCGGATGTCATCATCGGTGGTGCGGATTATCACCACGTGGAGCAACATTTGCTGCCGGCTGAATACCGGAGTCATTCTGAAGCCTGGTGGGATAGCAGGGTCATGGCACCCGGCTCATTGCTTTTTTATGTAGGACTGGACACCCGGGTTCCCGGTGTTCCTCATCACATGCTTTTCTTTGATGAACCCTTCGATCCGCATGCCCGTGATATTTACATCACGAAAAAATGGCCGGAAAAACCCCTGTTTTATTTGAGTGCACCGAGTGTTACAGATGCGAGTGTGGCTCCGGAAGGATGCGAGAACCTGTTCTTTCTCATACCGTTGGCTGCCGGATTGGATGGTGATACCGAAGATGTCAGGGAAAAGTATTTCGATATGATGGCTGAACGTTTGTTGCAGCACACCGGCACAGATATCAGGCCGCATATCCGTTACAAGCGTTCTTACTGTCACAGTGACTTCATCAATGATTACAATGCTTTCAAGGGCAATGCCTACGGGTTGGCCAATACATTGTTGCAGACGGCTCATCTGAAACCTTCCTGTCGCAGTTCGAAAGTGAAAAACCTTTTTTACACCGGACAACTGACTGTGCCAGGCCCGGGCGTCCCTCCGAGCCTCATCAGCGGAGAAGTAGTGGCAGGCCAGGCTGTTAAACATTTTAAAGGATAATTGGTTATACGTTGAACAAGGCATAATCTGGTTTAGGGAAGTATTTATACCGGGTGTTCATTCCATTGTACTACCTTCAATACAATTCACAGCTATGATCCGCATTTTCCATGACGTCAGCCAAGCATGCAGCAGGCTCACCACAGAGCGCTACAGCACGTCGTTCAGC
>JBEEMB010000087.1:0-4836 GCA_041167815.1 Bacteroidota bacterium
GTTCGGAACATCAATTATAACAATATCCGGGAGGGCAGTTATACACTCCTGATCCGGAATACGAATGCCAGCGGAGTCTGGAGCAACGCGGAGGCCAGCTTGCGCATCATCATCCTGCCACCATGGTATAGGACGTGGTGGGCCATTTGTATTTATTTTGCCATGGGCGCCGGTGCGCTGGCCTGGTATGTGCATTACAAATCAAGGCAAGCGCAGATTCGTTACAAGCTCAGTTTGGCGGAACTCGCTGCAGAGCAGGAAAAGGAGATGAATGAGCGCAGGCAGTCATTCTTCACCCATATCACCCATGAGTTCCGGACACCAATTACACTGATCATCAATCCTATCAAGTCATTGATGCAGCGGGATGTCGAAGGGGTGGATCGGGATGAGCTGAACTTTGTTTATCGTAATGCCCGTCGATTGCTGAGTCTGGTTGACCAACTCTTGTTGTTCCGGAAGACGGAGAGTGAGACCGGCGCCATGAATCCGGTGCAAATTGATCTGAAGGAACTTGGGCATGATGTTTATCAGAATTTTTGTCAACAGGCGAGGGCTCGTCATATAGATTATACATTCCATTGCCTTGAAGCCCTTCCCATGGTCGCCGATCGCGAGAAGTTGGAGATCATAATGTTCAATCTGTTGTCGAATGCCTTTAAGAATACACCCGACGGAGGTCGCATTTCCCTGACGGTTCAGGAATCGGAAGGGAATGTTGTCGTATTTGTTTCTGACACGGGCAAGGGCATATCTGCCGAGGTGGGGGACCGCCTTTTCGAAAAGTATTATCAGGCAGAAAAGCCGGGACAAGGGGGGCGTCAGGGTTTTGGAATTGGATTGTACCTTGTTCGTCGTCTCATGGAGGAGCATGGTGGTTTGGTAACATATACGAGCAAGCCGGGTATAGGATCTGAGTTTCGGCTCTGTTTCCCTCATCGGAACACGGATTTCAAATCATTTCCAACTGATCGGGCGATTGGAGCCTTGCATCCCCCGTTGGTATCCGGAATCAGTGATGAAGAAGAGACCTTTGTGAATACCTTCTCCGGGGTGACTACAGAAGTTGCCGATGGCCATCCTGTTATCACGGAGCGTCCGATTGTGTTGATTGTCGATGATAATGCACAGATGCGGAAGTATCTTATACAGGTTTTCCAAAAGCATTACCGGGTTCTTGAGGCAGAGAATGGTGTGGCGGGATTGGATATTGCCCGAAAAAACCAGCCGGATGCGATCATTAGCGACTTGTTGATGGAGGAAATGAGCGGCATTGATTTCTGCAAGGCTGTCAAAGAATCTCAGGTGCTTAGTCATATCCCCTTCATCCTGATCACTGGAAGTGCAACGCCCGAGTCAAAAATGCTGGGTATTGAAAGTGGAGCGGATGACTATATCCCGAAGCCTTTCGACACGGATTTACTGATGGCCAGGGTTCATGCTTTATTGCGGAAACGGGAGGAACTCCAGCGATATTTTTACAACGAGATCACGCATCAGCAGCATGGCCTTACCATTTCTGCCGAATACAAGGAATTTCTGGATCGATGCATTGAGATTGTAGAGGCGCATTTGGACGATGATGACTTTAATATTCAGCGTCTGGCTGCTGCCATCGGGATGAGTCACAGTCGGTTGTACAAAAAAATCAAAGCCATCTCCGGGCAGAGCGCCAATGCATTTATCAGGTTTATTCGTCTGCGGAAGGCTGCAGAGTTGTTCATAAATACGGACTTAAATATCGGGCAGACCGCATTTCAAGTCGGGATGAATGATGTCAAGTATTTCCGAGACCAATTCACGCTGACTTTTGGTATGAAGCCATCTGAATACATAAAAAAATACCGGAGGACCCTGGGAAAAAATTACAAACTCGATGGGCGGGTTGTCAAGCGGGGATTGTAATGGAGGCTCATATAGCTATGATAAATTTCGTTGATTCTCTTGAAATTGGATCAAAAAGTAAACATAATAGGCTTTTTAGGGGGGTAAATGATGAATTTACCCCCCTTTTTTTACCATTTACCCCCCATTCTGCGCTCAAATGAACGCCTACATTTATGATTCATTGAGTTCATTCAACATGAAACGCTGCCTAATGAGAAGATTAATTGTCTTTGTTTTTCTGACTGTTTATCAAATCACGGCCATTGTGCCTCTGTGGGCGCAGGATGGTTTTGTCTCCGGGGTTATTCTGGATGGAGAAAAGAGTGATCCGGTTTCCGGGGCCTCAGTTCAGTTGAAGGGTAGTCGGTTGACATCGGTAACGAATTCCCGAGGTGCCTTTAGGATCCGGGCATCTAAGGGAGCTATTTTGCAGGTGTCCAGTATTGGATATACAAGTACGGAGGTCACGGTAGGAAACACATTGGAGTTGCAGGTGCGTTTGATGCCTTCTGCCAGCGGGCTCAATGAGGTGGTAGTGGTGGGATATGGTGAGCAGCGGGCACCGACCGTAACAGGTGCTGTCGGAGTCATTTCCGGCAAGTCGCTGGTACAAACCCCCGTGGCGAATGTCACCCAGATGCTTGTGGGGAGGACTGCCGGCCTCAGTTCGGTGCAGAGCAGTGGAGAACCGGGTTTGAACACGGCTACTATTCGTATCCGCGGTGTCGCGACACTCAATGGTCAGGATCCCCTGGTGGTGATTGACGGGATCCAGCAGCCGGCGGAGCAGCCTTTCACCATCCTCAATGCGATGGACGCAAATGAAATTGAGAATGTTTCGATTCTGAAGGATGCATCCTCCACCGCCGTGTTTGGTATTCGCGGGGCCAATGGGGTAATCATTGTCACCACAAAAAGAGGCAGGTTGAATAAGCCTCAGTTCTCCTTTTCAACGAATCAGGGTTTCACAAATGCCACTTCAATTTTCAATACCATCGACTCCTACCGCTTTGCGGAGCTGAGAAATGAGGCGATCTATAATACGAAGGCGGCCGGCGACAATAGTCTGGACCGACTGCTCTTCACGCCCGATGAATTGTGGAAGTTCCAGAACAACCGGGATTATACGCCTGCCGAGGTGGATGCGATGACCAACCTTACACCGGATCAGAAGGAAAAGCTGAAGAACAGTCCGGCGTTATATTATACCAGCAGGAACTGGTATAAGGATCAGTTCGGGGGCGTTGGCAGACAGGCCCAGTACAACCTCAATGTGTCCGGCGGCACTTCCAGGGTGAAGTATTTCACTTCGTTGGGTTTTTTCAATCAGCAGGGGATCTTGTCAAATACCGAATATGCTGGTTCCAATACAAATCCTGCTTTCACTCGTTATAATTTCAAATCGAATTTTGATTTCGACATCGCTCGGAATTTCCAGTTGCAGTTCAACATCTCCGGACAATCCACGGTGAACAAAGTTGCGGGGAACAGCACGGCGAGTGATTTCGGAAACCGTTACCAGGGCATTATCCAAAACATATTGGAGAACAGTCCCTTCGTCGGGCCGGGCATCGTGGATGGCAAGTTGGTGAATGCTTTTATTGGAATTGCCGGCGAACCTACCAATCCGTTGGGTGCCAAGGGCGGGACGGGAAACAGTTCCATCGCGCAATTGCTTACGGGTGGTACGCGTACGATGTATACAACGGTGCTCAGCAGTGTACTCAAACTCAAGCATAACATGGGATACCTGGCCCGCGGGCTGGAATCACATGTACAGGTGGCGTATGATGACAGCTATTCCAAAGGGTTTGCCAGGGTGAACAGTATGCCTGTTTACAGTGCCATGCGCGATCCGATGAATCCCGTTGACGTGGTTTTTGTCGGGGGGCGTGTGAATCCGCCTTCTGTGGCCGACAATCAGGGCAATAGCCAGTGGCGAAAGCTGTATCTCGAGGCGGCGATATCCTATCGTCGTTCTTTCAACAAACACAACGTGTCCGGTTTGTTGTTGGGAAATGCCCAGCGATACACAGCCAGCGGACAGTCGTTCGGTATCCCGTCGGGCCTGATGGGACTTGTCGGCCGGACCACCTATAACTTCGACCAGCGTTATTTGGCTGAGTTCAATTTGGGTGTCAACGGAACGGAGAACTTCGCGCCGGGCAATCGATTCGGGGTATTCCCTGCGTTGTCGGCAGGCTGGATCCTGGCCAATGAAAAGTGGTTTCCGAAGAATGGCATCCTGACCTGGGCCAAGATCCGCGGATCTTATGGAGAAGTAGGTAATGATCAGATTGGCGGGCGCAGGTTCCTGTATCTGCCGAATACCTGGACCGGCAGCGCTGCCGGATCCAACTGGGGCAATGCCAACGGATCGACTACCAACCCTAACATCCCCGGCGCGACGGAATCCGCACTGGGAAATCCGCTGGTCACCTGGGAGCGCGCGAGAAAGCGTAACGTAACAATCGATTTGAAATTTTTGAAGGACCGACTGACACTGTCGACTTCATTGTTCGATGAGAATCGTGATAAGATATTGGTGACCTCCCAACTGGCACCTTCGACCTATGGGGTGGCCACCAGTTCGCAGCCTCCTATCAATGTAGGAAAGGTCAGCAATCGTGGATTCGAGATCGAGGCCGGCTGGGACCACAGCATTGGCAAGGTGGATTATTTTGTGAAGGCCAACTATTCTTTCGCACGTAACCGAATAGATTACAGGGCAGAGGTGCCGATGCAGTATCCTTGGCTAATGTCCACCGGTTATGCCATCGGTCAATACAAGGGACTGCTCACCGATGGCTTCTATAACAATCCGGATGAGCTGAACAATCGGCCTTTCAACAAGTTCGGAAACAATGCACGCCTGGGCGATCTGAAGTTCAGGGATGTCAACGCCGACGGTTTCATCGACCAGAACGACCTGGTACCGATCGGTTTTGC
>JBEEMB010000094.1:0-2805 GCA_041167815.1 Bacteroidota bacterium
GCTGGTCTCCACCCCCAAAAAAGAGCCCTCTTGCCTCTTTCATCATCGCGACGAAGGCCTGATCCCCGGCTTTATCCCGGTCTCGGGTATGTATCGTCTTTAACAGCCCAAATCCTCGCTCACTGAATTTTTTCAGATGCCCACCATCATTTATATAGTTTTCATCTCCGGTTGCGGTGGGAATAACCACTACAGACTGATCCCGCCCTCCGATAGCTGCGGCAAATAAATTAAATATGGTATCCGGGATGCTACCTCCACCGATGATGATCAGCTTGCCTGCGTGCGGAAAAACTGTGGATGATCTTGATTGTGCATATAGGTGATGGGTGATGAATAAGTTGATGACGATCGTTAACAACAGCAAGCGCGGGTTTATGATGCACAGCCACAAGATCTTGTGTGATCTGGCTCGCATACCGATTCGCATCTTCATCTTATTGGAATTTGAATGAAAATACGATGAATATTCACATCGAGCGATCAGGCATCACCGGCAGCACAAAGGGCTATGATTTCTTCAGCAAGCCCTTCAATTTCTCCCGAATGAACCGTGCCGCACGTTCCGGATGCAGACGATAAATGAAGTCCATGAAACGTGCATCCTGTCCAACCAATACACGGTAACGGTCGGCCTCCATCGCATCGACGATCATTTCTGCGGCTTTCTCCGCCGATAGCATGGGCATCACCGGCGCAGATGGGTCTGTCTTGGGCATGTCGATTCCGGAGTTTCGGGTGATATTGGTATCAACTGCTCCAGGAAGAACCAAGGTCACCCGAACAGAAGTGTCTGCCAGTTCGGCGTGCAATCCTTCGGTGAACAATTTCACGGCGGCTTTTGAAGCTCCGTAGATCGTCTGACCCGGAACCGGCAGGAAACCACCCATGCTGGAGACGTTTACGATGTGCCCTTGTTGCCGGGTCAGCAGGTCTGGCAGGAAAATCCGTACCATATGAAGGGTGCCATAAAAATTAACTTGCAATACGCGTTCAATGGCATCATCGTTAAGCATCGATACCGGCACAAACGGCTGTATGATCCCGGCATTATTGATGATGCCATCTATTCCACCCAACTTCGACGCCAACTCGGTGCGCAGCGCCACCAACGCTTCACGATCGGTGATATCCACCACGCGGGTGAGCAGTCGATCTCCGGCCGACACGGCCAATGCCCTGGTCTCCTCCAACGAAATGGCATTCCGGTCAATGGCCACTACCGTAGCACCCTTCTCCAGCAGTTTGTAGGTGATAGCCCTGCCTATGCCGCTGCCGGCTCCGGTAACGATGATGATCCTGCCTTTCGCTTTCATTTGAGAGGTGTTTTGGTATCGTAAAGATACGACCCGTTGTTCCGTCACATGCCGTACTGATGAAAATCATAAGACTGACCCTGCATGAATGAGTAAGGATCTCTCCAGGATCCGCATGGGCGAATTGTATGCCCATACTGATATTTTTATTTATTTTCGCACATATAAACAAGCCAATGGCCAGACAAAAAGTATCAGCTGAAGATATGGAGCAGATCAAGACCATGCTCCAGGAAGGCGTAAAGCCCGAAGAGATTGCAGAGAAGTTCGGTGTCACCGTCGCCTCTGTCAACAATTACAAAAAGAAATTTAGGGATGCCGGCATGTCCTTCGGTTCTGGTTCCAAGCGCGGACGCAAAGCAAAGTCTGCATCACCTGCGGAAGACCGGGAAGAAAAGCCTTCAGCTCCCATCGGTCAGATTGGCAAGGGTAAAGGAGATTCCCAGGCTTATCGCTTCATCATCAACGGCGTGTCTGTTGAGATCTCAGGCCAGGCCCGTAACATCAACATCGGAAAAAACAGCATGGAGATCAATTTCTAGTTGTTGATCCTTACATAATTATTCAGGCCCGCCACCGTTTTTCGGTAGGCGGGCCTTGTATTTTTAACAGTTTATATTGGCTGACAATGCTAACATTGCACCAACCTAAACACCATGAATACACGATTGCTGATCTCCGTCCTCTTGTCCATATATTTAATTTGGACAGCAGCTTGCAACCAGACTGATGGCACCCCTCCACCCAGAAAAATCAATGTAAAACCCGCGCTCAAACATCGTGATACATCTACTCCTGAAGCGGAAGTCATAGCATTGGCGCAGGCTGCCGCACAGGAATTCCGAGTGCCAGACAGAAGGCATGTGGTCGTTATAGATTATGATCGTTCCCTCTTTGCCGAGCGGCTCTTCGTGGTGGATATGAAACGAAAAACCATCATACTCCGCTCGAGGGTTAGTCATGCCATGAACAGCGGAAAGATCTTCGCCTCAGATTTCAGTAATATCCCCGAAACCGGAAAATCATGCATCGGAGCCTTTAAAACCGCAGAGCCTTACCATGGTCGTTTCGGATATGCGCTGCGCATCGACGGATTGGAACGGGGCATAAACAATAATGCGCGCAAACGCGCCATCGTCTTCCACGATTTTGAGGCACCTGTTGCCTATTCGAAGGGCTGTTTCATCACGCCACCGGCAGTGAACCGCCAACTCATCGATATCATCAAAGGAGGAAGCCTGGTTTACGTCCGAAAGACCTGATCAACGATAGTTTCATTTCCGTATCTCGCCATCGCCCTTTACTTTTGAGTCGGCAGCCATGTAACCTGTCTACCCAATCCCATCTTAGGTTACCCATTAACGTTATGACGAATCATCAGAACAACACGGAAACATCTTTTCTTCGATTGGTCGGGATTATGGACGAGTTGCGGGAGAAATGCCCGTGGGACCGGAAGCAGACGGTCGACAGTCTCAGGCACCATACC
>JBEEMB010000180.1:0-5019 GCA_041167815.1 Bacteroidota bacterium
GTTAAACCATTTGTGCGTAGTGGTGTTGTATTCATCTAACCCACCGGCGCAATTGATTGAATGGTTGCGCGGGTTGGGCCACTTGAATCGACATGAGCCATCCAGTGACCGTATGCCGTCAGGAGCATTTCAATGCAGCGCACAGGTTGCATAACCCAGCCTGGGATGATTCCACGAATGCAGCCGTTTTCGGCAAATGCAATCTCCCCCATTACCATGGACACAATTATGAACTGATCGTGAAGGTTACCGGTTACCCGGATCCTGCCACGGGATATGTCATGGACATGAAGGTGCTTTCAGACATGATCCGCGAGGAGGTGATTGACAAGCTTGATCATCGTAACCTCAATCTGGATACTGATCTGTTCAGCGCGTTGAATCCCACTGCGGAAAACATTGCGATAGTGATCCACGATTTGCTCAGGCCACGCATTCCTTCCGACCATTCCCTCAAGATTGTTTTATACGAGACACCCCGCAACTTCGTGGAGTATCCAGGTTGAATATAATTTTTTTCATTCCATCAACAGGTAATCATGGCGTATCAGCGCGTTGAACAGTACGAAGACAAAATCACTTCCCGCCTCACAGAAAATTATCGTGAGTCGATTGAATTGCTGGGCGAAAACCCGAACAGGGAAGGGTTGTTGAAGACCCCTGAACGTGTTGCCAAGGCCATGCAATTCCTGACACAAGGCTACCACATGGATGCGGCTGCCATATTGAATTCCGCCAAGTTCCATGAAGAGGTCAGCGAGATGGTTATTGTCAAGGATATTGAACTTTACAGTATGTGTGAGCATCATATGTTGCCTTTCTACGGCAAGGCACATATTGCTTATATTCCCAATGGCTGGATCACCGGATTGAGCAAGATTGCCAGGGTAGTGGATGTTTACAGTCGGCGTTTGCAGGTTCAGGAACGTCTTACTTCCCAGATCCTCAACGTGATAAAGGAAACACTGAATCCGCTAGGCGTAGCTGTGGTGATTGAAGCTTCTCATCTTTGTATGATGATGCGTGGTGTCCAAAAACAGAATTCCGTGACCACAACGTCTGCTTTTTGGGGTGAGTTTGAGCGAAACGAATCCAGGAGTGAGTTCATCAGGTTGATTGGTTCCAAGCTTCATTAATACGGACTATAGGTATGATGAGGGTCGGTATTCCAATTAATCCGGCCCTCATCATACCCCAGCTTTCGGCCGATTTTCGTACATTCGTCATTCAATACGAAGTATGATCCACGCCTATGTGTTCCCGGGTCAGGGTTCTCAATACCCCGGGATGGGAAAGCCTCACTATGACAGCAATGCTTTTTCAAAGCGTATTTTCGAACAGGCCAATGAAATCCTGGGGTTCAAGATTTCTGAGGTAATGTTTCATGGCACGGAAGAGGATTTGCGTCAGACGAATGTCACGCAGCCGGCCATTTTCCTCCATTCAGTCATCGCATATAAAAGTATTGAAAACCCCACGCCTCACATGGTGGCGGGTCATTCTCTGGGCGAATTCACGGCCCTGGTGATTAACAATACGCTCAGCTTTGAAGATGCGCTTCGTTTGGTCAGCATTCGTGCAGCTGCCATGCAGAAGGCTTGTCAATCTGCTCCTTCCACTATGGCGGCAGTGCTGGGACTGGAAGATCTGAAAGTAGAAGAAGTTTGTCAATCACTACGAGCGGAAACGGGTGAGGTAGTGGTTGCCGCCAATTATAATTGTCCCGGCCAGCTGGTCATCAGTGGCAGTGTCAAGGGCATTGAAATGGCTTGTGAGCGTATGAAGGCAGCCGGTGCAAAAAGAGCGCTTGTGCTTCCAGTTGGTGGGGCTTTTCATTCTCCACTTATGGAGCCGGCCAAAGAAGAACTCGCTTCGGCGATTGAAAAAACGGTCTTCCACCGCGGTACTTGTCCGGTTTATCAGAATGTGGTCGCCAAAGGGGTGACTGATCCGGATCAAATCCGCCAGAATCTGATCAATCAACTCACCGGGCCGGTGCGGTGGACGCAGACCATCGAAGCTATGATAGCAGATGGGGCTGAGCGATTCACTGAAGTAGGTCCGGGCAAGGTGCTGCAGGGGCTTATCGGAAAAATCCGAAAGGGTACGAATACTGACGGCGTAGAATAATCTTTGTCGTCAGCCAACATCCTTTTTACAGATCTATGGTCGCGTTGAGCCATTCGGGATCCAATCTGGCTCCTTGTCTTTTGTAGAAGTTGATGGCGGGTTCATTCCAATCAAGCACCTGCCACGTCATCCGCTTGAATCCCAATTCTTTAGCTGCCGTAAGTAATCGATCAAAGAGTTTCTGACCAATTCCTTTCCCCCTGAGCGACTCTGTGACCAGGATATCTTCGAGATACATGGTCTGTCCTTTCCACGTACTGTATCTGATATAATAGAGTGCAAACCCGGCGATTATTCGTTGTTCCGGGTTTTCCGTATCGGGCACTGATGCCACGAATGCCCACCAGACGGGGTTTTCGCCAAATCCACTTTCGATGAAATGATCGAGTGTTACCGTCACTTCATCAGGGGCCTTTTCATAAATAGCGAGTTCCCTGACCAGCTCGAGCAATCTCGGGCAGTCTTCCTTTACTGCGTTCCTGATGATGATATCTTGCATGAGTCTTTAATTATGGGGGTCTAGTGCAAATATGCTACATGCTTCAACGACTGATGGAAGTTACCCAGTCGTTGAAAAAGTCTGTACCGCGTGCGCCCACGACCATTTCCCGAATATTTCCTGCCGTATCGATGAGTATAGAGACTGGTCTGGTCCCTATTTGGGCGATAGATGCTGGCATATTTGTGAACAAGCCTGATGTGAATGCGAATCCTTTATCATTGGTATAGGCTGTTACTGTCGCGGCGTCTTCATCAGATAGCGCAATCACGGCCAGCTTTTCTATTCCAGTCTTTTTTTGAACCAGACTAAGATCGGGTAATTCTCTTCGGCAGGGGGGGCACCAGGTGGCCCAGATATTCAATATGACGATCTTGCCGCGGAGGTCTGTCAGGCGATGTGTCTGGCCGGTATTCAGGTCGAGATAAGACAACTCACTGATATCTGAGGGGCCGTCTTTGAGGACCGCATTGATTGGGGCCTGATAGTTCCTTTCGAGCATGAATAGGGCAAATCCACCTGCCAACAGGGTGAATGCATCGTTCAAAATGGGTTTCCAGTCAGTTCGTAGTCTGGGCAGCAGGTAACCTCTTTTCTTTGCATTCCATAGATGCGATACCAATGTATATCCCAGGAGCAGGATGATGCCGATGCGTAACCAGAATATGATGGTCGGGGTCATGATCAGTGGCTGAGTGCCTGGGAGAGGTCAGCGATGATGTCCTGGATGTTTTCCATACCGACACTCACTCTGATCAAACCGTCAGTAATTCCATATTTGAGCCGGTCTTCTCTGGGGACGCTGGCGTGTGTCATAGATGCCGGATGGCATAGCAGTGTGTCGCAGGTTCCCAGGGAAACTGTTCGGGTGCAGAGTTTCAGTCGGTTCATGACACGTATGCCTGCTTGCAGACCATCTTTCATTTCGAAACTGAGCATGGCGCCAGGGTGCCGCATTTGTTTCATGGCAACGAGATGGTCTGGATGTTGGGGCAGGCCGTTATAGTTTACCTGAGCCACGGACGGGTGTTCATCCAGGAAGGACGCCACTTCCATGGCATTGTGGCAATGACGTTCCATGCGGATTTCGAGTGTCTTCATGCCGTTGACGAGCAGGAAGGCATCGAAACCATTGCTGTTGCCACCGAGCATACGATGTATTTTGGTGCCGTGGGTACGCATGAATTCCACGTCACGGCCGAGCAGTACGCCACCGATGAGTGTTCCATGGCCGTTCAGGAATTTCGTGGTGGAATGCACCACGAAGTCTGCTCCGAAACGGAATGGCTGTTGCAGGTAGGGGGTTGCAAAGGTGTTGTCGCATGCAACGATGCAACCATATCTGTGTGCAATTTCTGCAAGTATTTCAATATCAACACATTGAATGGTCGGGTTTGCCGGGGTCTCCAGATAGACCATTTTGATGGCAGGATCAGCCTTCAACGCATCTTCAGCGCGTTGAGGGTCGCGCATGTCCACAATCACCGACCCCATACCAAGGGATGGGAGCAGGCGGTTGAGCAGGTCCTGTGTGCCTCCGTAAAGTGAAAAGTGGGAGAGGACTTTATCCCCTTGTTTGAGATTGGCGAGCAGCAGGGTTGAGATGGCAGCCATGCCTGAAGCGTGCAGCAGGGCCTTCACCTGCATTTGTGCGCCTGCCGCGTCGGTCACCCCAAAGGTTTCCATGGCTGCGATCTTTTCTTCAGCCTCGGTCATGTTGGGGTTCCCCCAACGCGAATAAATATAACCTGGCTCCTCACCGCTGAACCTTCTCATCCCTTGCTCTGCCTCGTCAAAAACATAGGTGGAGCTGGCATAAATGGGCGTCAGGTGCGCGTAATTTGGATCCTGTTCGTGGCCGGCATGAATGGCCAGTGAGCTGAAACCTGAAATATTAAAATCCTTGTCGGCCATCATAATTCGATTAATGCCGGATGCGGCTTCGGTTATTCGTTCCCGTTATGAGGATATTACCGGTTGATCAGTATTCCCATTTTATCCAGGTGGCACCCCAGGTAAAGCCACCGCCAAAGGCTGCCAGCACGATATTGTCGCCCTTATTCAGTTGTTTTCGGTAATCCCACAGGCAGAGGGGAATCGTGGCGGCGGTGGTATTTCCGTAGCGTTCGATGTTCATCATTACTTTTTCCTGCGACAATCCCATTCGATTGGCGGTAGCATCGATGATGCGTTTGTTGGCCTGATGGGGAACGAGCCATGCGATGTCATCCGCTTCCAGGTTATTGCGCTTCATCAGTTCGTAGGAGACATCAGCCATGCCTGTGACTGCGAATTTAAACACAGCCTGACCTTCCTGATGAATATGATGTTCTCCATTCGTGACCGTCTCGATGCTGGCCGGCCTGAGTGATCCGCCTGCTTTCATGTGC
>JBEEMB010000287.1:0-5801 GCA_041167815.1 Bacteroidota bacterium
GTGCACCACCGCCTCTGACGATGACGACGGCATCGAAAGCATCGGGCATCCCGGCGATTTCGTTCAGTCGTCTGACGATGGCCCCGGCATTTTCCGGCCCCTGTACCAGGGTGTCGAAGGGTGTCAGCTTAAAAGAAAATCCATGGTGCTGGGATTCGAGACTGTGTCTGAAGTCTTCGTAACCGGCGGATCTTTCTGAGGCAACGACGGCGATGCGTTGGATGACTTTGGGGAGTCGGAGTGCGGCATTGGTGGTTTTATAGCGATCGCCAACCAGCCAGACATCGTTCGGTAATTCCCGAAGCAATCGTTCTAACACCGCCTGTCGCTGGGCTTCCAGCTGACCCAGGGTGAAGCGGGCATCGATATCCACCAATGTAAGCTTCAGTCCATATACCGGATGGTAGTCCACCCGCACACAGACAAGCACATGGATATCATCTCCAAACCGTTGGCCTGTGAGTCGTTCGAATTCCCTGATTCTGGAGGCACCTTCGGTCCATGCAACGGCGTTGACTTTTGCGAGCAGGTTCCGGTCGCCTTTTTCCACCAGGTCGAAGTAGTGAAAACCTTTCGGGGCGTGGTATTTATGGCTGGCCACATCGGCGAGCACCCAATACGACTGGTGTCCGAGGCTTCTTTCGATGGCTGTCCGGATGCCGGTGGTCAGTGCGGATAGTCTTATGGGGGTGGATGCGTCGATGATATAAGGTTCTAATGTGAAGGTACGAAAGCGATGTTACTAAGGGGGCTACTGCGAACGCTTGGAGAGTTGGGGACTCTCCGAGAGTTAGGGACTCTCCAAGAGTGGGGGACTCTCCAAGAGTTAGGGACTCTCCAAGAGTGGGCAACTCTCCAAGAGTTGGGGACTCTCCAAGAGTGGGGTAATTATGTTAAATAGAAAATCGGATCAGATGACCGGGAATTCCCGGAAGTTTGCCAATCTCTGCAAGAGTATGTGTTTGTAGGAACGCGATTTATCGCATCTCTACAAATGCCGGACAGCCTGAATCAGATTCCTCTGTAGAAGTTAGGCCCCAATCCGAAACTCACAACTGCCATCCTTTGCTTTGCAGTATTTCAAGGCAGGATTTACAGAATCCGTTCATTTGTGGGGTTACATTTTTCCCTTCTGCATCTTGCATCGTGCAGTTTTTATCCGGGCAGTGATGGAGTCCGGTCGTATGTCCGAGTTCATGGAGTACGATCTTCGGGAACCCATCCGTGCGGTGAACCTTCAGCCTCGCGTCAGATACCACGCAAGCATTGCCCGGGCGAAGTCCGAGTCCCATGATGCCATAGTCTGGGTCTTTCCCTTTGGTATGGCTGATATCTTCGCGGGTTACGGCAATCCAAACCTGGCCTGCTGGAATCTGCGATTTCATCCAGGTCAGTATCGTATCCGCGCGCCAACGGGGCTCATATCTTGATAAGGCGTTTTGGGGCATTGGCCGGGCGGGCAGTATCGCTACATCCTTGAAGACTGCTTTGAGTTCCTGTTCAACTTGCCGTGCCTGTCCCGGCCTCGTTTTTCCGAGGGGGAGGATCCGAATGGCGGGAGGTGTTTTTAGGCGCTTATTGCCTAACCGGGACCTCGTATTTTGATTGGGATGAGTGCCTGGCGCATCTTGCCGGCATGCTGCAATTGTAACGCAGACGAGCAGCATGGTGATGATAGGTGTTCGCATTTGGTCGCATTGATTGGTGGGCGATGAAGCTAAATCACAAGCTTGGGATTTCCATCACCCGTACTTCGACTTTATACTTTTGTCAGACACAAACAAGCTACATGCACCACACCATTTCACACATCCGACAGCTGCTGATCGATGCCAGCGCTTCGATGGAATTTCATCGCGAAGATATTTTGGATGCGATTGCTGATCACCTGGGAGAATATCAAAGATATGTCGCCCGACATCCTCAATTGTGCCACAAAGTCGGACTTAGTTTTTTTAATACCCGATTGCTGGCTCTTTTTTTCATGGTCGAGGCCGATCGGATGCCTGAGGTTAGGGAAGGTGATTTCCGCCCGGAAGGCGATACCGCTCTTTTCGATGCCATATCGCTGCAGATTGATCAGATCGAGGAGGCGCTGCGTGCATCCGGTGAGGCTGAAAGTGCCGAAGTCGATCTGCACATCATCAGCGACGGGGTGGACACATCCTCCGAGCGCATCCGCTTCGCCGATCTGCGCGCCCGCATTGAGGCATTGCAGGCTTCCGGAAAATGGCGCTTCCATTTCGGCGCGGCTGATCTGGACACGATCGAACTCAACAGTCTGCTCGGTCTTCGTCGCCAGCTGGCTGAAAAGACGAGTGCCGCTGAACTCCGTCTGGCGCTGGTGGATTTCCTGACGCCGGGTCCAACGTCACAGGATACTGCGACTGTTTATCCCCCAAAATCTGATGACGAAGAAAATATCAATTAACATGATTTTAAATTATCAATATTCGATAATTTAAAATAAGCAGTAAACTTTGTATGGATCCGGGGCGTCCTCCACGCCCGACCAAGCGGCAACCGCGCTTTACTATATGGCTGATGATGAGCCACATGCAGCTAACGTCCCGGATCCCTTTTTAAAACAAGCACATGAAAACATATCAGCCCGTTACGATGGAAGAAGTGGCCACGGCCTATGAAACACTCATCAGCAAGGCGCGTGCAAAACTGCGCGTGCCTGCTGGTTTCCGTGGTATGGCGGGCATGGACGACCCGGCTGTGGTATCGTTGTTGCCGGTCGGATGCGATGGAATGACCACCATCCAGGTGGAGCGAAATCCCGAAACGAAAGCTCGGTTCTTTCGCGAGGTGGTTCGAATGTTCAACGAAGATGACCGCCAGACGGGTCTCCCAAAGTTCCGGCTTAAGCGATTCTCGATTCAGGAAAGAATAGAAAAGCGTGGAGAGCAGGAGAAGATCCGAACCACCGTCTTACTTTGTCTGCGAGACCAGGTGGCGATGCGGGTGCTGTTGAATCGCATAAAGCAATCAGGCATCGTTCATGGAAACTGGAGTGATATGTACGCACAGGTGGCGGCCATCCATGCAGATCTGGCGTCCCGGAAGGGCGCTCCGGTGGTCATCAAGACGGATATCTCAGATTTTCATCCTTCCGTGAATCGTATGCAGCTGATTGAACTGTTGCAAACCCGGGTGAGCGCCCGGTTGGAAGCGCGCGTTCTTCAACTTCTGAAGTACGTCATATCAGGCCATCCTTCTGCCGACCAGGTGCGTGGGCTCCCACTTGGCTTGTCCGTATCCGTCCTCCTGGCGGAATTCTACGCCCAGCAGATGGATCTGCCAGCCCTGATTCCCGGTGTTTCGGTGTACAGATATGCTGATGACATCGTGTTGATTGCCGATGAAGGAACGGATGCAGATATGATATTATCGGCATTGGACCAACGATTGTCGGCATTCGGACTCCGGCGAAATCAGGGGAAAACTAAAGTGGCCGTTGATGGCGCCTTCGATTACCTTGGGGTTGAATTCAGGGGTACGAAATTGTCGGTCAAAGAGGCGGGCTTGAAGCGCTGGTCAACTGCAGTATGGGCGGAAGTAGGAAAGGATATTGAATCGCACCGCATCTTGGCGGCCTTGCATCCCGACAGACAGATGCCCGATCGCAGGGATTTGATCCGGAGCGCATTCAAAGAATACAAGCGCGCGGGACGCAGCAGTTACTGGAAGTTCGCCCGGCGCGTGTTGGCGCTCAACCAACCTGAACAGGATGCCATCGCGGCATAAACAGGAAGTCTATGTTGTTATTGAATTTTAATGAAGACGAAAGGGAGTTCAGTACGATCGAGTACAGGAATGTCCGCCTGGCATCACTGATGATCGATCTGCGGATGGGTGAAGTCACCCGGGCGAAGGCCCGCCCGGTCTGCCGATCAGCCTTTTCAAACCTGTCGGATGAGTCTCCTGTGGTGATGCTCAAGATGAGTCACTTCATCGCTGACAATGAACGCATCAACTGGGATCTCATCCGGGAGGATCTTGTCCTTCAAGACCTGACGGAGGAAACGGAGCTCATCGATCGGACGGCACTCCTGGAGGCTGATGATTTGTTGATCAATCTGCGTGGTCAAACACGGGTGTTCCGGATCACCGCTGCGATGATGGACGACATGCCTGAGGATATGGTCCAGCGTGGCCTGCGACTCGCAGCTACTAACAATTTCGTGCTGATGCGGCCGAACCCTCAGCTGGTGCATATCTCTTTTCTGCAGATCATCATGGATATTCTGTTGGAAGACCTCTCCAGGGAATGGCTGAACATCCTGAGTGAAAAACCATCGGATGCGTTGATGCATCAATACCTCCGATGGAAATACACAGGTCGCGGTTCCAGCCCCAAGCCAACGGGCCTTCCCATTGGTGTCCGGGAACTGAAGGATATCTCGATCGATATCCCTGCGGATCAATGGACCCAGCGTGTATTGGCGCATCGATACAGCGTTCTTCAATACAACGAACGGATGGTGAGGGAAAAAAGCCTTGAATTTCGTTCCACGCTCAATAAATACATCAACCCAAACATCACCCCATGATCGAGATTTACCAAGCTCCGGATTACTTGCTAAATGGCCGGTGGCTGGAAGATGTCCGCGCCCGGCATCTCCACCTGGTTTGCCCTGCATTGGATCAAAGGACGGATAGTCATGCCCTGCAGGCATTAGAAGATGCGCTCGATACCCAGATGATCGCCAGCTGCTGTGCAGCGGTGAATCGTGCCGTCGACATCGGCAGCACCTGGCCGAAGCGCTACGTATCGCTGCTGCCCGTTCCGCCTCATTCCGACAAGGCCGACTGGTACAAGATCTTCACAGACATGTTCCATGTGCATTACATGAAGGATCAGTCGTACACGATTCTGGTGCTGCTGGACAAAGGCGTGTATCCCGACACCGCCTTCATCCGGAGCGAGTTGGAGCGTGCGGGACGTGATTACCCTGCCCCGCGCGATCGCAAGATTCCCTTCACCTATTTCCATGCAGAAGACTGAGGCAAACTTTCCTGACAAAACGACTGCTGATATATGATCACACACATCATCTATGGTTCCGACATTCCAAAGACGTCTATTGATCGGATCAAGGAACTGATTGAAAAGGAAAAGGGCATCCTGCGTTTCCGGTTTCATGCCGTGGATGACTGGCATCTGGAACAGGGGGATACCCTTTCGCTATCCTCTCTTTTCGAGCACGGACGAAGGTTCCGAATGTCGAAGGGTAACCTGGCGGAGGATTTCGTGATCACCCTGACAGACCGGCCGAACGTGCAGAACTTTTATGCGTCGCTCGATCCGACTGATAACCGCACCGGTTTCATTCATACCGGTGATTGGGAACTTTTCATCGACTGCGAGCGCGAACTTCCGGTGGCGTTCACCATCGTGAACCTGCTGATCGCTTATCATACCAGTCCGAATTTCGAGCAGATGTACGACTTCCTGCACCATCGACCGATCGGCTGTGCCAATGACCTCTGTTTCAATAAGCGGGAGGTCATTTTCAAACTCCGCACCGGGGATGTGTGTGCCGACTGCATCCGGGCGATGCAGGCCAACGGCTGGTCTGACCTGGGGATCGACCATGCCATGCGCATCCTCACAATGCTGTCGCAGGACATGCGCTTCAACCGGTATTTTCAGCCGGTGATGGAACCCAGCAGGATGAGGATAGATATGAATGATGGCGGATCAGTGACACTGCCTGAATATGGGGATCTCGAATTGAATATTCCACCGATCGACCTCACCTATTACCTGTTTTTTCTGAGATATTCAGGGG
>JBEEMB010000292.1:0-3029 GCA_041167815.1 Bacteroidota bacterium
TGCGCGCGCTGAACCGCTACATGGTTTCCGGCGAGGTGACCGATGCCATTGGTCGCCGGCTGTCAGATTTCAATGGGTTTGTGTATCCGGCGTTGTACGACAAGGAGCAGACCGTCACCACCCTGGCCAATGACCCGGGCAGCCAGGTGACGAGTTTCAAGGTGCGCAGACAGCAACTCTACAACGGTAAAGTGCGGGTGGTGGATGGCCGTTTCAGTTTTCCGATGATCGTGCCGAGGGATATAGAATATGCCACCGGTCTGGGTCGGTTCAGTTTTTATGCCGAAGACGGGCGGAGAGAGGCGGCCGGTCAGTTCGGCGGCCTGTTCGTGGGCGGATTGGGTAATGGATTGAAAAATGATGGAGCCGGTCCGGAGATCAAGGCCTGGCTGAACGATCGGCGATTTGTGAACGGGGGAATCGTAGATGAACAGCCGGTGCTGATCCTTCAATTGAAAGACTCCACCGGCATCAATACCGCCGGAACCGGCATCGGACATGATATCACCGCCGTCATCGATGGAGACACCCGTGGCACCATCGTGCTCAATGAATATTACGAAGCCGATCCAGACAGTGAGCGCAGTGGCACCCTCAGGTTCCAGTTGCCCGCGCTGACAGAGGGGATGCACACCATCCTTATCCGTGCATGGGATGTATTCAACAACAGTAACGAATACCTGCTGGAGTGTAGGGTGATAAAACGGGAATCCCTGAAGATCGACCGTGTACTCAATTACCCCAATCCATTTACCACTTCGACCCGTTTTTGGTTCGAACACAATCGCCCCGGCGATGAATTGCGGGTGACGGTTCAGGTGATGACCATCACCGGGAAGATCGTCAAAACCATCGACCGAAGGATGTTTACCGAAGGAAACAGGGTTGAAGACCTGGATTGGGATGGCCGGGATGATGTGGGCGCACTGCTGGGTAGAGGTGTCTATCTGTATCGCCTCCGGGTGACAACTTCCGACGGACAGCAGGCGGAGAAGCTTGAAAAACTGCTCATCTTGTGAGAGTCGTTGATTTGTTGTACCTTGTATTCCAAACCCCTTGGATGGCATAGATTTCTACCCCACTTTCCTCTCAACGTAAACACCTTTTCATGCAATCTATCATCCTGAGGACCCTGGTGGGTGGGGCCCTCGTTATCGGATCTCTTTCATCATCAGCGCAAACGGATAAAATCAATGTCGTCACCTCCGCTGTGCCCTTCCTGAGGATTTCTCCGGATGCACGTGCAGGTGGTATGGGAGATCTCGGAGTGGCTACTTCGCCGGACGTCAACTCCCAGTTTTATAACGTGGCCAAATATCCATTCGCATCAACGAAAAGTGGAATAGCCATGACGTACACGCCATGGTTGAAAGACCTTGGTCTGACTGATGTCTATCTGACAACGCTGTCAGGTTTCCACAAGATCGATGAGCAACAGTCCATCTCAGGTTCGTTGAGATATTTCAGTCTGGGTAATATCCAGTTCACTGATAATTTCGGGAATGATCTTCAGATGGTACGTCCACGGGAATTTGCGATTGATGCAGGGTATGCCCGTAAACTCTCAGATGAACTCAGCTTAGGGGTGGCCGTGCGTTATATCAACTCCAACCTGGCCGGAAATTCATCGATCAATGGAATTTCTTATAAGGCAGGAACCACCGTGGCCGGTGATCTTGGTTTGTATTACAATCGTCCTGCTGCTGACGGCTCCGGTTTGAGTCTGGGACTGGCGATGACCAACCTAGGTGCCAAGATCGGTTACACTGACGATGCTGCGGCGAAGGATTTCATTCCTGCCAACCTCGCCATCGGAGCTGTGTACACCAAAGTCGTCAATGAAGTCAATAAGGTGTCATTTGGACTGGATATTCATAAGATGATGGTCCCGACACCTCCCGCACTCGGGGATTCTGCCGGCCTCATCAACTACCGCAGCAAAGGTGTGGTGGGCAGCTGGTTCAGTTCCTTCGGGGATGCTTCGGGCGGTTTTGCGGAAGAGTTGAGAGAGTTTTCCTTCTCCTCGGGTATGGAATACTTGTACAACGATCAGTTCGCATTCCGGCTTGGCTATTTCTATGAGGATAAAACCAAGGGTAACCGCCAATATTTCTCCATGGGCGCGGGCATCCGATACAATGTCTTCGGTATCAATTTTTCCTACCTGATACCTTCCGGGACCGGTGTGAATCGAAATCCGCTGTCGAATACCATGCGTTTCAGCCTGGTCTTCGACCTCGATGGAGATGAATGATCCCAAACACATCATTTTTAGGAAGGTCGCCCCTGTGGCGACCTTCTTTTTTAAGGCAGGTGTCAGGGTCGGAGATCATCGCGTATTTTTGTAAAAACAACGGCATGGCATTCAGGATCGGTTTTGGCATAGATTTCCATCAGCTGGTGGAAGGACGGGATCTCTGGCTCGGTGGGGTGAAAATTCCGCATCGACTGGGCGCCAAAGGGCACAGTGATGCGGATGTGTTGTTGCATGCGATCTGCGATGCCATGCTGGGTGCGGCTGCCATGGGAGACATAGGGGTTCATTTCCCAGATACCAGTGCTGATTTCAAGGATATTGACAGCAAGATCTTGTTGGAACGCACGTTAACCCTTATTTCGACAAAAGGATATCGAGTGGTGAATGTCGATAGCAGCCTGTGCCTTGAAGCCCCTAAGATCAAGCCTTATGTACCTGAAATGACGGCGGTGATCGCCCGTATCCTGGCTATTGAGGAAGATGCCGTATCCATCAAGGCCACCACCACTGAAAAAATGGGATTCGTAGGGCGTGAGGAAGGACTGATCGCTTATGCATCCGTGTTGCTGGAACGCGACGCCTGATCAACCATCATCATCGCTAATGACCGACATGCCTGTTCGAATAGATATCATCAACAAATCCCCGCATCCGCTGCCGGCTTATGCCACAGAAGGCGCGTCGGGTATGGATATCCGCGCGGCTTCGAGCTCGGCCGCGGTGAATTGCGTGCGCGGTCGCGGCGCGGCCGCGCCGCCCGGATCGAAGGCGG
>JBEEMB010000029.1:0-8489 GCA_041167815.1 Bacteroidota bacterium
ATTCGGTGTTATACTGATTCCCGGCTTGTATTATGCGTTCGCTTCTCTCTCCGATCACCTTCGCAAACGCGGTAGAAAGGAGGAAAAACCATTCACTGAAGAAATCTGACACATGCCCACTTTACGCGCAAGGATAATCTCTCTATTATGCTCTGTCTCAGCCATGCTTCTGATGATGATAGGATGCAAGCTGCCTCAGATGTCGGAAGCCCCCATTCTTCGGAACATGCCCACACGATGGGCGGGTGTTTCGGACACGGTTGGACCACCCCGCGGATTGTTCCGGCACGATCCATCGTTGTCGGCGTTGATTGACACCGTGCTGGCCAATAATCCAGACCTGCGGATCGCCAGCGAAAGAATCAGGATGGCAGGGGCCGTTGCCACACAGGCGAGGGGGATGATGCTCCCTCAGGTCAACGCCGGTCTGACGCCAAGTCTTAGGAAGTTTGGTCTCTATACGATGGATGGAGCCGGTAATATTGTGACGGAAATGGAACCCGGCAAACTTATTCCCATCGACCTTCCGGATTTCATGCTGGGGATACAGGCCAGCTGGGAAGCCGATCTCTGGGGAAAGTTGCGGGACAGGAAAGTCGCGGCCAGGGCAAGGTTTATGGCATCCGAATCCGCCAGGCAGTTGCTGCGGACCTCATTGGTGGCAGAGGCCGCCTCAGCTTATTACGAGCTGGTAGCGGCCGACCAGGAACTTCGGATGTTGGACCAGACCATCGCCTTGCAGGAAGAGGCGTTAAGCCTTGTAAAGGTTCAAAAGGAGGCTTCCGTTGTGAACCAGCTGGCGGTTCAGCAGTTCGAAGCGCAGTTGCTGGATCAGCAAGGGCTCCGCATCCAGGTAAAACAACTTATTGTCGACACGGAAGCCAGGATCAATACCCTTGCCGGACGATTCAATGCTTCCATCCCCAGGGATTCTGCCTTTTTCTCGAGTACGGCACTCGCTCCGCTTAAACCGGGCATCCCCGCCCGAATGGTTGAATATCGACCCGATATCCGCCAGGCTGCCTACGAATTGACCGCAGCGAAGGCTGATATGGAAGCTGCCAGAAAGGCCTTCCTGCCATCGTTGATGATCACCGGCTCCACTGCCTTACAGGCCTATCGCCCGGGTGCATGGTTACTTTTCCCCGAGTCTATCGCCTATAACCTGATTGGCGGCCTGGCCGGACCTATCTTCAACCGGAATCAGATCGCGGGAGAGTTCACTAAAGCAGATGCCCTCCGTCGGGAAGCCATGTTCAACTACCAATCGAAAGTCAGTCATGCGTTCCTGGAAGTCCAACAGGAACTCCGGAGATTCGACAACCTTCAGGCGATTTTTGATTTGAAACGGAAGGAAAGCGGCATTTTATTGGATGCGGTCGATGTTTCCAGGGACTTGTTCAGGTATGGAAGGGCTGATTATCTCGAAGTCCTGCTTGCCAGGCAGAACGCATTGAGGGTTAATATGGAACTCATCGAGTCCCGCAGAATGCAGTTCCTGACAGCGGTGAAACTTTATCGGGCTTTGGGTGGAGATTGACCGGCAACTGAATATGGCTCAGACTTGACGGATCACCTGATCCATGGGGACGCGCCTGCGTTTTCCATAGATCCCAGCTTCGGTTCCTTTCCCGACCGCCACGATCATGCAGACCTCGGCACCTCTGGGCAATCCAAGCGCACGGCCAACCCTGTTTCGGTCGAACCCCTCCATCGGGCAAGTGTCGAAGCCCTCCGAAGTAATCGCCAGCATGAAAGTCTGCGCGGCTAATGCACATGTTTTGTGCAGGATGACGCGTCGGTCGCCGGGAAGACCCAGCCGCATGAAGGGCCTGAAAATACCCACCACACCTGTCAACGCCCGTTTGAAAAGCGTGGAAATACCCAATATGTCTGTTCCGTATACCAGCGGCATCAGTGTGCCATAGTATTTGCGCATCAGCTTGTTAAGGCGTTCTTCCTTTTCTGTTGTCGATTCCTTCACCTGTTCCAAATTCCATTTGGCCCGGCTGCGCCACAAATCTCCGCGTGTGACAAAAGCTACCATATGAGATGCGGATGATGCCGCCTGTTGCCCCATGCATAGTGGAACCATGCGGGATTTCATCGCCTCGGAACGTATCCAGACGAATTCCCATAACTGCATGTTGCTGCTGTTGGGCGAAAGCGTTGCCAGTTCAAGGCATTTTTTCACTACCACATCCGGCACCGGCTGGTCTCGGTCGAATTTTCGATTTGAGCGTCTGCGATCACATAAGGAGCTGAATGTCAAGTTTTCCTGCATGGTATGGTTTGGTGGTGGATCAGGAAAGAACGTATGCGGCTGATCTGCCCGGGTAATTTGTCGATATCGGGGATGGTTAACGAAACGCAAAAATAATTCGGTTCTTTCTGATGCGGATTTTATTTTTTTTGTATCATTGTAATCCTGAATTTTCCAAAACCTGACTCGTATGAAACGATTAATCCTGTCCTTCCTCACCTTGTTGTTCACAGCAACCCTTTCCATGGCTGCTGTACCCACCCAGGTTGCATCTCTCCCGACCGGAGCGAACAAAGTCAATGACAATGTTGATAAGATTTTTCGCGATAACATCACTGCATTTCTGGAACTGACGCCCCGTGGTTACGAAGAAATGACCGGCGAAAAGCTGACGCTGAAAGAAACCCTGAAGCTCAAGGCGGCCCAGAAAATGGTGAAAAACCAGTTGAAGAAGGCCGATGGAGAGGATACCTTCCCTAAGGGGGCCTACATCATTCTTGTCATTCTCGGTTGGGGCTTCATTCCACTCGGCATTCTTTCCGATTGGAAAGGAAATGATTGGTGGGTGAATCTTCTACTCACATTCCTTTGCTGGATTCCGGGCGTAATTCATGGCCTGGCGAAAATGAAGAATTACTACAATTAATCTTACTCCTGGCCCTTGTTGGTCAGCATAACGGGTCATGCACGTCCTCGCGAAGTGCATGACCTTTTCTTTTTTAGCTATCCGAATCAAATACCTTTGTGCCATGAAAGCATGGATGCATAAAAGTTGGTTGGCTGCCCTCTCACTCTTTCCATTTGTTTTATGGGTATTGCCTGCCGGTTTTTTTGATAGCACAGGAATGGAACTCTGCCCATCGAAGTATTTCTTTGATATTGAGTGCTTTGGCTGCGGGATCACCAGAGCTGTGATGCATCTGCATCATCTGGATTGGCGGGAGGCGGTGTATTATAACAACCTGGTCGTTGTAGTTTATCCCGCACTGGTAGTGACCTGGTTCATCTGGTGGAGGGCGGCCTGGAAAAAAGTATCCAATCAAAGGCAGGTAACATCGGCATGATCATTGAACTTAAAACAGACTCAAAGATTTTATACCCATCATCCAATATCCAACATCATGAAAATAACCGCTTTTTCACTGCTGCTTTGCATACTTTTTACTTCCTGTGACAAACTTGGTAATGCTAAAACAGACGAGGAGGGTTTTGTGACATATAAGATAACCAAAGGGCAGCAGTCTGCTTCACCGGCCCAGTACAAATATTATTCGAGTCTGACAGAATTGAAATTCACGGTACATTTCGACAGTTCTGCCATCTATTCCACGGTCAATCCTTCCAACCAGCTGGATATCAACAAGCTGTATGGTTTCGCGGACGACGATAAACAGCACCATGTCAGCAGTGCCCGAATCGGTTGGCGTTGGTATTCCAATCGCCTTGAATTGTTTGGTTATGTCTACAATGATTCGATACGTACGACCCAGTTGATCGCGCAGGTGCCATTAAAAACAGACATACCGTGTTCCATCAAAGTGGATGGCACTCGGTATATCTTTACAGCCAACGGAACACAGTCGATTATGCCACGCACGGCCAAAACCCCCACCGGCAAGGGATATCGACTCTATCCTTACTTCGGAGGAGATGAGATGGCGCCTCAGGATATCAACATTCGGATACGCGAAGATTAATCCTCGTATTGCATTCGTCGTTTTTCAGACATTTTTCCTTCTGTCAACTGCAATCATTCATATTCATGTTCCGTCAGCTACAGTCATTGAAACGCATCTTCCTGAATCGGGGGGCATACCTGATCAGCTACTTTCGATTACAAAAGATTCTGAAAAAGGTGGGCCCGGGTTCGCTCGTTATCGACTGTGGGGCGAACATCGGCGAAATCAGTGCCTTATTTTTGGCCCGAGGTGCGGATGTGATCGCATTCGAGCCGGATCCGGTTGCATTGGAAGCACTTCGACGGAGGGTTGGGGATCATCCCCGCCTCACACTGTATCAACAGGCGGTTTCAGATCGATCAGGCAGGGCGTCCTTTTTCTTTCACAAGGATCGTTCTGATGGAACGGATGAGGCAGCATTCACGGTCAGCTCCACCCTGGTGGCGGAAAAAAGGAATGTCGATACCCGTCACTCGATCGAAGTGGAACTTATTGATCTGGATGCATTCATTGCATCCCTGGACAGACAGGTGGATGTCTTAAAGATGGATGTGGAAGGCGCTGAAATTGCCATTCTCTGGAAGATGCTGGAAAGTGGCAGCTATCAGAAAATCAGACTCATGTTGGTGGAAACCCATGAGACCAAGATTCCCGGGCACTTGGAAGAGGTGACACGCCTACAGGCAAGGATCAACCAACTGGGCATCGAACATATTCGATTGAACTGGATCTAAGTTTGATCAGTTCTGGGTGCTATCCTTCTTCCTTTCTCCCTTAACAAACAAAAAAAACAGTCCGGGTATTGCCGTTATCGTGGATACCAGCCAAAATGCGGATGCCACAAAAACAGATAAAGCCGCATCATTTTGAAGCAATTGCGCGGCATACCCCATCGCAAACTCCCGAACACCGAGTCCACTGAGGCCAATGTTCAGAATGGAGAAGATGGTGGAACCATGAAAGCTCAACAGGTAAGGGCCATAAGCGACGGGCATTGGCTGCGATCTCAGGATACAAATGACTGCCAGCGATACCAATGTCTGTATCCCGAGTGACATCAGGTGTGTGCGCAGGAAATATGGTGCATGGTCGGAAAAGTACAATCGCACGATGATAAAATAGGCGCTCGTACCGACCCCCAAAACAAGCCATAGCCAGAAAGGCGGAAGGATTGGGTTGCTCAGCATGGCATTATTCAAAATACATAGCAGGGCGCAGATCGCCCATAATCCACTCAATCGTTCAAAAAAAAAGGCCTGAAAGATCTGTTTTACCGCGGGTCCTTCCTTTGTTCTGAGCACCAGTATCTTGTAACCATCTCCGCCGATACCTCCGGGTAGCAACACATTGTAAACCGTTCCTTTCATATACAAGCCCAGGGCAGCCCAGGGGGTGAGCAGGATGCCAATTCCTGACAGATAGATAGCCGATCGATGGCTGGAAACGAACAGGGACGACCCATAGATGATGATGGCCATCGCAAGCCAACCGGGCGAGGCTGTCCGGAAGATGGCCGCGATATCATGAAGATTTACGCGTTTGGATACCATCCAGATCAAGAGGGCGGTGACCGACAACCTCAATACATTGGAGAACAAGGTGCTTTTATACCATGGTTTCATCTCCACAAACATAATGGAATAATTTGGCGACTGAAATAGTGCGCCGGGTTTCCATTATCTTCGGAAGATTCGTTTAGTTACCCCTTTCTTATGCTGGCAACTCACACAAGATGAATTCTAATGTAACGCTCGTGGATCCGCTATCAGCTACGGTCTATCGTAAGGTGATGTGGCGATTGTTGCCGGTCCTTTTCATAGCCTATATACTGGCCTATCTGGACCGGGTGAATGTTGGATTCGCGAAACTCGGCATGAAGGATGAAGTTTGGTTTTCGGATGCTGTTTTTGCAACGGGTTCGGGGATTTTCTTTATAGGATACATGTTGTTTGAGGTCCCCGCCAATATCATCCTTTACAGGGTAGGGGCCAGGCTATGGATGACCCGGATCATGATCAGCTGGGGGATTGTTTCTTCGATGCTGGCCCTGAGTGAGCATGCTACCAGTTTTTACGTGTTGCGTTTCCTGTTGGGAATTGCGGAAGCCGGATTCTTCCCGGGCATACTGCTCTATCTCACGTACTGGTTTCCTGCTCATTACCGGGCCCGGATTGTTGCGGTGTTTATGACTGCCGTTGCCTTTGCCGGGATATTTGGATCGCCATTGTCGGGTTGGATCCTTTCCCAAACGGCCACTTGGTCACTGGGGAAACCCTGGCAGTGGCTTTTTCTGATCGAGGGCGTACCGAGTATCTTCATGGGTATTTTACTTCCATGGTTGTTGACTGATGGTCCGGAGAAGGCGAAGTGGTTGACCGCAGACGAGCGCATCTTCCTGAAAGATGCGTTGACAAAGGATGAAGCTGCCAAGCCTGTTGAGGTCCGCCAAAAGACTGGCGTCCTTTCTGCGCTGAAATCTCCGATGGTTTGGCGATGTTGCCTGATCTATTTCTGTTTCACCATCGGGTTGTATGGTGTCTCTTTCTGGATGCCCCAGATCATTGCCTCTGCTGTTTCGGTGGATCCATTCCGGGTTGGACTGCTGGCTGCCATCCCTTGGACATTGTCGGCGGTGGCCATGGTTTTTTTTGGACGACATTCAGACAGGACCGGAGAAAGGAGATGGCATATCGCGCTGGCGGCGGGAATCGGTGCGTTGGCATTTATCCTTGCGGGGGGCTTTATAGACGTGCCTTGGGCTATCATGCTGGCCCTTTCCGTAGGAACGATGTCTGTCATGTCCGTGGTTTCTACATTCTGGGCCATACCATCCTCCATTCTTTCCGGGGCGGCGATGGCTGCCGGCATTGCCTTTATTAATTCCATTGGAAATCTGGGTGGGTTTGTGAGTCCGGAGCTGTTCGGATGGATGCGTCTGCATTATGGCATTGGTGCCGGCCTGGCTGCAGTAGGAGCCATGATGGTAGTAGGAGGGTTGATAACTCTAATGGCCACCAGAAATAGTAGTTCAACTCAATAGACAGGTATCTCCATGATCCCACAATCTCTTCCTGGTTCTCCCTTAGGAATTAGTATTTTCAATATACCATTGGCATAAGATGCCGTTACCCGCTCGGCATCCACACCCTCCGGCATCGGAATGTATCGACGGAATGCTTTGGTGTCGAATTCGTGTCTGCAACGTCTTGTCCTGGCAGGGTCCTCATCCATTGATACATCCCTTCCGATCAACAGGCCCTTCCCATCCACCCGAACGAAAAAATCTGACGCACAGGCGCCGGGGATGGACATTTCAAGGATATACCGGTCGGTACATTCGGACAGATTGACGGGATGTCTTTCACCCACGATGGCCGGCGTTTCGGACAGTGGGGCCGCAGGTGTCACGGGTGCGGGTACGTATCCGCCCGGATATCTTTCCGCGTCTGATGGTGTGGAATCTTTTTGTGGCATATAATGGATTTAAGGGTGTGATGTGGGCGCGGGATTGGCAGGTACGTTCCACTCATCAGTGCATCGACCATAGCCAGGTCATCCATTCAGACTTCAGGAGGAAGAATCCTCTTTCCACACAACGGATCCGGTCTCTTAGTCGCTCCTGCCTTTTTAGCGATCTGTGCAGAAAGTCCGGGTGCCTGTCGTGTCGCTTGTCCGACAGATATTTCGACTGCATGTTGATGCCATCCTCCAGCCTGAGCATCTTCTTTTCAAGTTCCTGCAATGCCGCCCTGAAAGTTTCGACACGCCCGTCCCGCTCTTCATCCGCCAGACGATGATTCAGGATGAACTGTCCCATGCTCGTAAAAAGGATATTCAAATCAGCCCGCTGTCGGCGTATCAAATCCTCCCAGGCCTCGTTTTCTATTAAAAATGCATCACGATCCACCAGGTCCATGCTGTGATTTTTTGTGGTAAGCATCGATTGGTTTAGCAGGATATTGGAGTATTGCCAAATGGCGCAGTTCAAATTTACGTTCATTGCAACCCTGCGAAGGATACAGTAACCCTCGCCGGATGTGAATCCGTCAAAGATGTAAATGCATACAGCTGATCTGGCGATATTCGACAGACTCCATTTCTTACATTTAATTTGTATATTCAATTGATTTTCCCGTACCGTATGTAACCTGTTTTTTCATCCCACCATGATGCGGTACATTCATATTCATATTTTTCTGGCCTGCTTGTTTGCCACGGGCGTTTCGGGTCAAGAGTCGTGGAGGATGGGCATACATGCCGGAGCAGGTGCAAACTTCATGTTACATCATTCAAGGGCACAGCGTTTCCCTGGCATTCGGTTGTTCGGTACCGTTAGTATCACCGGTACCTGGAAGAACAATCTCCTGTTGCATTATGGTCCGGCATTGAGTGTCTATACACGTACCATTGGCTCAAATATGAATCCACTTGCTGCTGACCTGCAGGTGGATTTCAGTCATACATTTTCTTTTGGATGGATTGGAGGGCCGGTCGAAGATCATATCAAACAGATCCGGACCCTGCACACAGGCGACTACTATAACCTG
>JBEEMB010000069.1:0-4185 GCA_041167815.1 Bacteroidota bacterium
GCTGGGTTCGGATGGCCAATGTGATCTTCGCCCTCAGCCTGATTACACTGCTTGTATCCCTGTTGATTTCACTGCTGGAAATATGGCAGAGCACGCGCGCCCTAGAGACGCTCCTCAGCGATATTGAAGAACTCGCCTGACGCTCCAAGAGTCTGGCACTCTCCAAGAGTGGGTAACTCTCCAAGAGTTGGCAACTCTCCAAGAGTGGGTAACTCTCCAAGAGTTGGCAGCTCTCCAAGAGTGGGCAGCTCTCCAAGAGTGGGCAACTCTCCAAGAGTGGGCAACTCTCCAAGAGTTGGGTAATTATGTTAAATAGAAAATCGGATCAGATGCACGGAGTTAACCTAGCTCTCCGGGCGTTAGGGTTCAGGGGTTGACCTCCGAAGATACTCCAGGCCTTTGTTTTCGGCGTTCTCCGATCTGTTGCCGCCACATGGCGTAATAAAGGCCCTTCTCTTCCAACAGCGAATTGTGATCACCCTGTTCCACGATCTCGCCCTGCTCCAGCACATAGATCATGTCCGCATGCATGATGGTAGACAGCCGGTGTGCGATCAGGATCGTGATTTGAGCACGTTCTGCAGAAATGTCACGGATGGTGGTGGTGATGTCTTCTTCGGTAATGGAATCGAGTGCTGACGTGGCCTCGTCAAACAACAACACCCGGGGTTTGCGCAAGAGTGCGCGGGCGATGGACAACCGCTGGCGTTCCCCGCCTGACAGTTTCAATCCGCCTTCTCCGATCATGGTGTCAAGTCCTTTGTCTGCGCGCGAGAGGAGCGACTGACAGGCGGCTTTGTCCAGACATTCCTGCAAAAACGCCTCGGAAGCATCGGGATTTACAAAAAGCAGGTTTTCCCGGATCGATCCGGAGAACAATTGTGTATCCTGCGTGACAAAGCCAATCTGGTTGCGCAGGTCTTCAAAATGGATCGTGTTTTCGTCCAGTCCGTTGTAGAGTATCGATCCCTCGTCCGGGCGGTACAGTCCCACCAGCAACTTCATCAGCGTGGTTTTGCCGGAACCTGACGGACCGACGAATGCGATCGTTTGCCCGGTTTGGACATCGAAACTGATACCATCGATGGCTTTCTGTGATGCCGTCCGGTGTTTGAATGCAACGGATTTGAAAGAAAGGGTTTCTACCGGCCCCAGCGCCACCGGTTTCGATGGCGTGGGCTCCGGTTTCTTTTCCATCAGGTCATGGTAGTTCTGGATGGAGGCTTCCGCTTCCCGATAGCTCAGCAGGATATTACCGATTTCCTGTAATGGTCCAAATATGAAGAAGGAGAAAAACTGCATGGTGACCATTTCATGAGGGCGCATGTGGTCTTTGAAGATCAGCCACATGAGCAGGAAAAGGATCACCTGGCGCAAGGTGTTCACCATCGTGCCCTGCAGGAAGCTGATGCTTCTGATCCTCTTCACTTTCATCAGTTCCAACCCGAGGATCTTGTACGTATTCGCATTCAGTCGCTTGACCTCCTGCTGCGTCAGTCCCAGGCTTTTCACAAGCTCAATGTTTCGAAGGCTCTCGGTCGTGGAGCCCGCAAGAGATGTCGTGCTGCTGACAATATTTTTCTGGATGACCTTGATCTTTCTGCTGAGCGCATTTGTGACTGCTGACAGGGCGACAATGCCCACGACATAGGCCACCATCACCGACCAGTGAATGTAGAAAGAAGCATAGGTGAATACGAATACAACCCCCACCAGGATGGCAAACATGGCGTTGAGGAAATAATTGATGAACTTCTCCGTGTCTGTCCGCACTTTGGTGAGGATGCTCAGTGTTTCGCCGCTGCGTTGGTCTTCAAAATCCTGATACGGAAGTTTCATGGCATGCTGAAGCCCTTCGGTGAAGACGCGCGCCCCGAACTTCTGCATGACCACGTTGGCGAAATAATCCTGGAAATTTTTAGCGATCCGGCTCACCATGGCCGTGCCCATCGACATCAGCAGGAGCAGCCCGACATTGTACATATATGTCTCCATCGGCACATCGCGTCCGGCCTCCCGGTCGCGAATCAGGTCTTCTGCCACTTTGATGATCTTTCCGAAAACAATCGGATCGAACAGGGAGAAGACGGTGTTGATCGAAGCCAGCAGCAGTGTAAGGGAGATCAGTCCTTTATATGGAGCGAGATAACGGAAAAGAATCTTCATCGGGAAATCATTTGGGGATGCAAAGATGCGAACTCCCGAAGGATCCCACCGGAAAATCTCAACTTTTCCGGAAGGCCCACTTCATCATCTCCTTCCAGGATGCCTTTTTCCCATACATCAGAATGCCTGTACGGTAGACCTTACCTGCAAACCATGTCGTTGCCAGAAAGCCTCCCACCAACATGAGCATCGACAGCCCCAGTTGCCAGTATGGGACCGTTCCAGGTACACCGAAGGGGATCCTGCCCATCATGACGATGGGGGAAGTGAAGGGGATGATGCTACCCCAGACGGCCATCGGACTCCCTGGGTTGTCGAGGCTGCTCGAAAGGATGATGAATGCGAAAATGATGGGCATGGTAATCGGCAGCATCAGCGACTGTGCTTCCTGCGGATCCTCGTTGATTACACTGCCAATGGCGGCAAATAATGATGCGTAGAAGAGATAGCCACCCAGGAAATAGAAAAGAAAGAGTGACAGGATCAATGCCCAATTGGCCCCTTCAAGGATTTCCGTTTTCGTTTCCATGATCTTCATGGCGATGTCGGCCTCCCTGCCACTCTGAAGCTGCCCCGGATTCTGGCGTGCCAGCTCCATCACTTCAGCCGGCACGAAGAACTGTATGGATGTCATCAAAATAAATATAAGCCCGATCCAGAGCAGGAACTGCGTGAGTCCCACACCTGCAATACCGATGATCTTTCCCATCATCAGCTCGAAGGGCTTGCAGGATGACACGATCACTTCTGCAATCCGGTTTGTCTTTTCCTCTACCACACCCCGCATCACCATCGACCCGAAGATAAACATGGTGATGTAAATGAGGATGCCGCTGCCGAATCCTATCCCATGTGCCAGTCCGGCGTTCGCATGCTGCGACCTTCCCTTTTCATCTGACACCTGGTTGTTCAGTCTGGCGTGCCCTTTGCTGGCTGCGGCGATGGAGTCCAGCATCTGTTGTTCGATGCCCTGTTCTTCGAGCAGATGGTTTTCAATCGCCTTGTTGATCTGCCGCTCCACGTACTCATTGGCGTTGAGGCCGAATTGCTTCTTAGACTGCAGCAGATAATCCCGGGAAGTCGTTCCTTCCGGCAAGTAGAGAATGCCGTCGAATCCTTTCTCTGCATAATTCGTGCTGTCGATGCCAGACTGGTAGTCGAAAACCACCCGGCTGCTGTCGCTGCGCATGTACTTGGCGAAAAAGCCGGGGTCGTTGACGACAGCTACCTTGCGCATCTCCACCGACTGAACGGCAAAGAACACAGACCCGAAAATAAATACGATCATCATGATCGGGAACAGGAAGGTCGACAGGATGAATGTCTTATTGCGAACCCTGGTCAGGTATTCGCGTTCTATGATGATGAGGGTCTTTGCTGCACTCATATATTTATTTTTATGAATTGGATGGAGCGACGCTATGATCAGCGCTGTTCGAATTGACGGGTAGCCTGTCCTTCTTCGACCAATCGGATGAAGATTTCATTCAAAGATGGCAGTAGTTCCTGGAACGACTGAATGACCAATCCCTGGCTGATGAAATAGCTGAGGATGTCGTTTGTGGTGAAGCCTTCCGTTCTACGGATGGTCAGTTCGTTGTCTTTCCGGCCCTTTACTTCAAATAGATGAATGGCCAGATGTTCGGGCAGCACCTCCTGCTCGAAGGAAATCCGGTAAAGATGCTCCTTGAAATCCTGCCGTATCTGTCGGACGGTACCGTCCAGAATCTTTTTACCCTTGTTGACCAGAATGATATGGTCGCAGATCTCTTCCACCTGCTCCATGCGGTGGGTGCTGAAGATGATCGTCCGGCCTTCTAGTGCCAGCCGGAAGATTTCGTCTTTGATCAGATTGGCGTTGACCGGATCGAGACCGCTGAAAGGTTCGTCGAGGATGATCAGCTCCGGTTCGTGCAGCACGGTGGTCACGAACTGTAGTTTCTGACTCATACCCTTGCTCAGGTCCTCCACTTTTTTGTTCCACCAGGTATCCATCTGGAATTTTTCGAACCAGCCTCG
>JBEEMB010000102.1:0-8306 GCA_041167815.1 Bacteroidota bacterium
CGCTTTCCTCTGAGCGCATCGCCCAACCGTGTTTCGGCCAGTGTGAGGCCATAAAAGGGGGCGACATCAAAAAAATTGATGCCCAGGTCAATGGCGGAATGTACGGACCTAATGCCTTCAGCAGGGTCACAATCGTCAAATACATTTCCCAACGGAGAAGCCCCAAATCCAATGACAGATACGTTCAATTCTGTTTTTCCCAGCCTGCGGTATAACATCAGTATGATTAATGTTTAATGTTCTGACTCAGTTGATATTTTTAAAACTACTCAATTTTTACATATGGTTGTTATGCTCTAAACCCGGGAATGATCTGCTATTTTCAATTCACTCCTTAGCCCCACACAGCCGTATGAGTCTGCGGATGAACTGCATGCAGAGATGCTTCCAACCTGTTCGTAATATTATCAACTAGTTTTTATCTGTTTTGTAAATCATATTGATCAAATCGGACATTTTTCTGAATTAAACGCACAAAAAAAGGAGAGCGGTTTGGCGAGGACTTTCCCGGCTGACCAATATCGATTATCTTCATCATGTCACGATTTCCATTTCAATAAGCTTAGCCATATTCCATGCAACGCAGACAATTCATCGGCCATCTCGGCAATACCACCCTGGCCCTGCTCTCCGCCCGACTTCCCCTCAATGCACAGTTGATGGCATCAGGGGAGTTTCTATTCGTCGAAGCAGAGCAGTTTGCATCCCACGGCGGCTGGGAATTGGATCAGCAGTCAATGGAACAAATGGGTTCTCCCTACCTGCTGGCCCATGGCCTCGGCATCCCGGTTGCAGATGCCACCACACAGGTGACCTTCCCTTCCGCCGGCAGTTACCGGGTATGGGTTCGGACCCGCGATTGGGTGGCCCCCTGGAATGCACCCGGTGCACCCGGAAAATTCCAGCTTAAGGTCGATGGAAAGCCACTGGCAGAAGTATTTGGCACCCAGCGTGCGACCTGGCACTGGCATGATGGCGGCATGGTGAAAGTTGGCAAAAAGGCATCACTGGCATTGCATGACCTGACAGGTTTTGAGGGTCGTTGTGAAGCCATCCTATTTTGCAAGGACAAGAACTTCGAGCCAACGAACGATATCGAGCAACTCACAAAGTTTCGCCGCAAACTGCTTGGCCTGCCCGATCAACCCGATGAGGGAGGATCATTCGATCTCATTGTCGCCGGAGGCGGTTTGGCCGGCACCTGTGCCGCGATTGCAGCGGCCCGGAATGGCGTGAAGGTGGCGCTCGTGCAGGATCGGCCTGTACTCGGGGGTAATGGCAGTTCAGAGGTCCGCGTGTGGCCCGAAGGACATACCAATAAATCACTCTATCCTCACATAGGCGATATCGTCAATGAGATCCTGCCCCCCGTCGTGAAGAAATCCGGTCAGGTGCTCAATGGCGTCTCCAAAGAATATTATGATGATGCCCTGAAGCTGCGCATCGTCAAAGCGGAACCCAACATCACGTTACTGCTCAACCAGCGGGTCTTGAAAGTGGAGACTGAAGGTGATATGATTCGTTCCATCGTGATCCAGAGTACGCTCACATCACGGCGCACCAGACTCAAGGGTAAGTTATTTTCAGATTGTACCGGCGATGGCACCATCGGTTTCAAAGCCGGTGCTGATCACGAGTACAAGGTAGAGCAATTGATGGGCAGTACGAATCTGTTCAATGTGCTCGACACGACCAATCAGGATGAAGTATTGGCCTGTGAATGCAAGGATAAAAGTGCCCTGGCGATGAAATGTGAACAGGGTGAATTCGAGCAACCCTTCCCCCGTTGTCCCTGGGCACTTGATCTGAAAGACAAGCCCTTCCCCGGGCGAAAAGGTGTCAAGACATTCGGCAAAGAGGGACTTGCATCCTTCGCGAATATGTGGTACTGGGAGAGCGGTTTCAACAAGGATCAAATCAATGAGATAGAACTGATCAGAGACCACAACCTGCGCGCCATGTATGGGGCATGGGATGTACTGAAGAATGTTGATGGCATGTATCCTACGCATCGGCTTGGCTGGGTGGCGTTCATCGCCGGCAAGCGGGAATCCCGCAGATTGATGGGCGATGTCATCCTCGACGCACAGGATTTCAAACAGCAGCGAAAATTTGAAGACGGCGCATTCCCCTGTTCATGGCATGTGGACCTCCACACGCCGAAGACTGAATTCAAGGATGGATTCGAAGACATGGAATTCGTATCCGATTACACCCGCGGGAAAGAATATCAATACGGCGGGGAATACTGGGCTCCATATCGCACACTCTACAGTCGCAACATCCGTAACCTGTTCATGGCGGGGCGTTGCATCAGTGTTACCAAGACCGGCCTTGGTCCAGTACGCGTGATGAAGACATGTGGAATGATGGGCGAGGTGGTCGGAAAAGCGGCGGCCGTTTGCATCCGGAAGAATGCAACTCCAAGGGATGTCTATGCAAAACATCTGGCCGATCTGCAGGGTTTGCTATCTAAGCCTGGTTCGTCGAGGGGATAAACCGGTCATCAGGTACGTACCTCCCTTTTTAACGCTCAAGTTCGTTATCGAAGTTCATCACCCTGATCCTATCATTCCGATCAGGGTGATGAACTTTTGTGTTGTATGGTTGTTTAACGGGCCTATCGGTGTGCAAAATGGCATCCCCTATCTTTGCGAAAAAAAATCAAGCATCATATGTCACAAGATCCACATCAAAGCAGCGCTTCCCACCATGGCGGTGGTGAAGCCAAGTGCCCGTTTACGGGAGCGACTACGAAGAAGAGTGCAGGCGGAGGAACAGGTAACCGCGACTGGTGGCCTAACCAGCTCAAGCTTAACATCCTGCGTCAACATTCTACCCTGTCCAACCCGATGGACAAAGACTTCAGCTATGCCGAAGCGTTCAAATCGCTCGACCTGGCTGAGGTAAAGCAGGACATCATAAAGGCCCTCACCACTTCACAGGACTGGTGGCCGGCCGATTACGGTCATTATGGACCCTTCATCATCCGCATGGCGTGGCACAGTGCAGGTACTTATCGCATCGCCGACGGACGTGGCGGTGGTGGTACCGGCAGCCAGCGTTTCGCACCGCTGAACAGCTGGCCCGACAATACGAACCTCGACAAGGCCCGCCTGCTCCTTTGGCCGGTTAAACAGAAGTATGGCCAGAAGCTCTCATGGGCGGATCTCATGATCCTCGCAGGTAACTGCGCCCTCGAATCCATGGGCTTCAAGACCTTTGGTTTCGGTGGTGGTCGCGCGGATATCTGGGAACCGGAGGAGGATATTTATTGGGGATCTGAGACCGAGTGGCTGGGTGATAAGCGTTACAGCGGCGACCGTGATCTCGAGAATCCACTCGCAGCGGTTCAGATGGGTCTGATCTATGTCAATCCTGAAGGCCCCAACGGCAATCCTGATCCCCTGGCATCCGCGCGCGACATTCGTGAAACCTTCGGTCGCATGGCAATGAACGACGAAGAGACCGTGGCGCTGATCGCAGGTGGACACACATTTGGAAAGACCCACGGTGCAGCTGACCCGTCAAAATATGTCGGTCGCGAACCGGCCGCCGCTGCGATCGAAGAGCAGAGCATGGGTTGGAACAACACTTTCGGAACAGGGAACGCCGAGTACACCATTACCAGCGGACTGGAAGGTGCCTGGACAACCACTCCGGCCAAATGGAGTAACAACTATTTCGAAAACCTCTTCGGATACGAGTGGGAACTGACCAAGAGCCCAGCCGGTGCCCATCAGTGGAAGCCTAAGAATGGCGGTGGTGCCGGTACGGTACCTGATGCTCATGTAGCTGGTGTAACACATGCGCCTACCATGCTGACGACAGATATCGCCCTGCGTGTGGATCCCGCGTATGAGAAGGTTTCCCGTCGTTTCTACGAAAATCCCGATCAGTTCGCTGATGCCTTCGCCCGCGCGTGGTTCAAACTCACGCACCGCGATATGGGCCCCCGTAACCGCTACCTCGGTTCCGAAGTACCCGCCGAAGTACTGATATGGCAGGATCCCATTCCCGCCGTCAATCATCCGCTGGTGGACGCCAGTGATGTCGCCAAACTGAAGGCTGATGTCCTGGCTTCCGGCTTGTCTGTATCCGAACTGGTTAGCACAGCATGGGCATCTGCCTCCACTTTCCGTGGGTCCGACAAGCGTGGTGGTGCCAATGGTGCACGCATACGCCTCGCTCCCCAGAAATACTGGGAGGCCAACAATCCTGCACGTCTTTCCAAGGTGCTTGACACGTTGGAGGGCATTCAGCAGGCCTTCAACGCCGCGCAGTCAGGCGGCAAGCAGGTATCCCTGGCAGACCTCATCGTACTTGGTGGTTGCGCTGCGATCGAAGAGGCTGCCCGCCGCGCCGGTCATGCCGTTAACGTGCCGTTTACTGCAGGTCGTGCTGACGCCTCTGCCGAGCATACCGATGTGGATTCATTCGCTGTCCTCGAGCCGCAAGCCGACGGTTTCCGTAATTATAGCAAGAAGCGCTACAGTGTGGCAGCAGAAGAACTGCTGGTCGACAAGGCGCAGCTGCTGAAGCTGACTGCTCCTGAAATGACCGCCCTGGTGGGTGGCATGCGCGTGCTGGATGCCAACTTCGACCAGTCGAAGCATGGGGTCTTCACCGCACAGCCTGAAGTGTTGAGCAACGATTTCTTCGTCAACCTGCTGGACTTCGGCACGAAGTGGAGTCCTGTTTCCGACCACAAAGACGTCTTTGAAGGCCGCGACCGCGCCACCGGAGAAGTCAAGTGGACAGGTACCCGCGTCGATCTGATCTTTGGTTCCAACACCGAACTCCGCGCCATCGCAGAGGTGTATGCCTGTGCAGATGGTCAGCAGAAGTTCGTCAACGACTTCGTCGCTGCCTGGAACAAGGTGATGAATCTCGACCGTTTCGATCTGGCCTGATCGCCGGACTAACGGTTACGCATACTGTAAAATTTAAAGGGCAGGATCCATATCCTGCCCTTTTGTATTTATTTTATCCGGAGTCGCGTGTTATCACATAGGCGCCAACGCGGCATGTCAATAATAGACATCTCTGAAAACCCCGCTGTTACTGGATTCCAGCCCATTGGACGAAGCATAGACCCCTATCATCGTGCCTGTGAATTTTCCTGCCACGGGTGATCCGAGGAATGCACCATCAATATCTTTTACCAGGTATTTTAATTGATCATCTGATGCTCCATATTCGAATGAATACCATCGTCCTGAAGACGTAATGCGCAGGATCACCTGTTTCCCCGGGTATGGCACCCGAAAAATCACTTGATCCGTAATTTGTCCGATGGAACGTTTGCTGAGTTGCAGCATGTCACCTTCCTTCGAGCGCATCAAAGTGAATTTGAAGTAATGATCCTTATCTCTGAAAACGGTCAGCCCTGCTTCTTCCCCCTCAGCTTCCGGCCCGAACTCCATGATGGTGCTGAAACGAGCATGGAAGCGATCCTGTCGCAGACCCAGCCAGGAAGGCTGACTGATGTCAGAAAGCATGTCCGGACGTAATCGGATCGAGACTGCGTCCTTTTGTACATTTACCGTCCACCAGTTTTCGCGTGGTGTGCGAATGAATGTCCATTCCGGTGAAAGCCGACCATCCTTGATAACTATTTTTCTCACGCTCGTATCATCCTTCGGAATCTGGCTGGTCAACAACTTCTGACTTTGTAGCACTGGCCAATGATTATCCGGCAGCTGAGGCCAATCGTCTTTCCAATCGATGGGTGTCAGGAAGGTTTCCCTTCCGAGTATATGGATATTCGAATCCAGCGGTCTACGGGCCAGGAAGGCCATGTGCCATTGGTTTTTGACATCCGACACGAGATCGCCATGGCCGGTGGAGGTGACTGCAAACGTAGGCGGGAGCATGCGGTGTGTCAGGATCGGATTGGCAGGATTGGACGCATAGGGGCCAAAGATCTGCCGGCTGCGCCAAAATGAGAGGGCATGTTGTTGAAACGTGCCGCCATGCGAGGTCGTGAGGTAGTAATATCCGTCTTTCTTGTAAAGATGAGGCGCTTCGAGATAGTCTGCCCCAAATTCCGAGCCACCGTCGATCGTGCCTTTCTGGTAGTAGTCTGCCGCATCCAGAATGTCCACCCTTGGGCCGACCAGTTTAACACGCTTCAGATCGATCTCCTGCAGGTAGATCTTCCGATGCCGTGCCCATTTCTTATCCTCGGGCGTATAATTGCCCTGGTAGTAAACCTTTCCGTCTTCATCAAAAAAAAGGGAAGGGTCGATGCCGGGTGCATCCAGCCATACCGGTGGTGACCATGGGCCTCGGGGATCCCGTGCGGTGGTGATGAAGTTGCCTGATGGTTTTCCGGGAAGACTGCCTGTCAGGGTACAGGTGACATAAAACATTCCATCGTGGAACCGGATGGTTGGAGCATACAGTCCCTTGCTGCCGGCAATGCTGTCGAGGTCGAGGTGTTTCGGATCTGAGAGTACGTGACCAATCATTTTCCAATCGATCAGATCCCGACTGTGATAGATTGGAAGTCCGGGAAAAAATTCATTGCTGCTGGTGATGATGTAATAGTCTTCTCCAGCCCGACAGATCGACGGATCAGGATTGAAGCCGGGGATGACGGGCTTGGCGATGGGTGTAATGCGGCGTTTATCATCCTGCTGAAGACTGCGCTGGGCAAGGACTTCAAATGAGGAGTAGCAACATCCGATCATTGTCGTCAGGATGAAAATCACTCGTTGGCTTCTGTTCGTTATCCTCATGGTCGTAGATTTGGAAAGCTGAAGTAAACAAAAAAGAGCAAGTTACCCATGCGTACATTGAAAGCCGGCATCGCCATCTTCCTGTTTTTCATCTCTGCTTGGATATGGCCGGCAAAGGTCTCCGGACAGTCTTTTGACAGGATAGCTTCCGTGAGACTGCGTCCTGACAGCACCCTTGAATATCTGTCAGATGAACGGGGCAATGTCATACCGAATTTTAGTCGAGTGGGATATCATCATGGAGAACTCCCCATTCCCGATGTTGTTGTCCGGGTCGAGGTGAGTCCTTCGGTTGATGATCTCCAAACGATACAAGCGGCCATCGACCGGGTGTCCCGGATGCCCACAGATAACAAAGGGCTGCGTGGTGCCGTAAAGCTGCTGCCCGGCACTTACAGGATTCCCGGAACCTTGAGGATTGATTCTTCCGGGGTGGTGCTCAGAGGCAGTGGGAACAATACCCGCCTGATTGCCACGGGCAACCGCCAACGTTCTTTGATCGTGGTATCAGGATCCGGGAATCCAAGGGAAATACGGGGTACAAGGGCAACCGTGACTGATGCATTTATACCGGTCGGCAGGTTTGAGGTGACCATCGATGATACCCGTTTTTTCAAACCTGGTGATCAGGTAATCCTGCAGGTGGATGCCAAAGACAGCTGGGTTCGTGATCTGAAGATGGATCGCATCGAAGAGCGTCCGGGAACCAGTCAGTGGGATGCCTCCGGCTATCGATTTTCTTTCCAGCGCCGGATCATCTCCATCGAAGGCAACCGTGTATTGTTGGACAATCCGGTTATGATGGAGTTGGATGAGCAATATCATGCTTCAAGCCTGTATAAGTACACGTATCCGGGTCGAATTACAGAATCCGGAGTGGAATATCTCACCTGTATCTCCGAATTCCGATCTGATACGGCAGAGGATCATGGATGGCTGGCGGTTGAGATGGACAGGATTGAGAACGGTTGGGTTCGTAGTGTTCACGCACTTCATTTCGGATTGGGTTGTGTGGCGCTCAGGGGGCAGGCGAAAAAAGTGACGGTGGTGGATTGCAGTGCACGCGATCCCAAGTCAATCATCACGGGCGGCAGACGTTATTCCTTCAGCATCGACGGGCAGCAGAACCTCGTCACCCGCTGTTACAGCCGGGAAGCACGTCATGACTATGCCACAGGATCACGTGTTTGTGGCCCGAATGTCTTCTCAGATTGCATTGCGGAACGGTCCCACAGTGATGTTGGCCCGCACCATCGTTGGACGATGGGAACCCTGTACGATCAGATTCGTACCGACAACGAGCTGAATGTGCAGGATCGGGGCAATTGGGGGAGTGGTCATGGCTGGGCCGGGGTGACCCAGGTTATCTGGAATTGCCAGGCTAAGACGATCGTGTGTCAGGATCCCTGGATCAGTGGTCGGAATTATTTGATTGGCGGATCCTATAAGCGACTGGATGGTCGTTTAAAGGGTCGTCCTCAAACTCCTGCTGAATCCTCCGAATTGACCGGCAGGCTCCCGGAATCATTATATCAGACACAGATGCGGGAACGATTGGCGTCC
>JBEEMB010000194.1:0-4524 GCA_041167815.1 Bacteroidota bacterium
AAATAGTAAAAACCACATTCCTGTCCCTTCAAATAGAGCATTTCTACTATGGATTGATTCTCTTTTTTGGCGTAATCTTGCCACCGTAAAATCCAAACAATCCTTGTAAATCATCTTTTTATGTATTCCAATTCTAATTTCCAGTCATCAGGAGACCCAATCAAGGTCGCAATCGCAGATGACCATATACTCTTCAGGGCGGGCGTAAAAACCGCATTGTCCATGCAGCCGGACGTAAAAATCATTGCGGAAGCTGACAATGGCATGCAATTACTCAACCTGCTCAAGCATATTACACCGGATGTCATCCTGCTCGATATTCAGATGCCGATCATGGACGGCATGAGCACACTTCCAGAAATCAAGCGGCTCTACCCGGAAATCAAAGTGGTGATGCTCACCATGCATAATGACCATTCAATGATTTCCCGATTGCTCGAGTTGGGCGCCAACGGTTATTTGACAAAGAACTCCGATTCAGAGATCATTCACGAAGCGGTAAAAACCGTCTACGAGAAGGAATACTATATGAATCACCTGACCAACAAAGCCTTGATCGAGGTATTGCGGAATAAAAACCCCAAGCCAGTCGTGTCTCCAGGTGAAGCAAAGCTCTCTGAAAAAGAGATCACCATCCTAAAAATGATGTGTGAGGAAAAGAGCACAAAAGAGATTGCAGATCTCGTTGACCTGTCTCCCAGAACCGTGGAAGCGATACGCGACAAGCTAAAAACCAAAACCGGTGCTAAATCTGTAGCCGGACTTGTCATGTATGCCGTTAAAAGTGGAATCATCGACAGCAAATGATTTGTTGAACATACGTTGCCCCCATCTGTTATCAGTTCATGAACGATGACAAACCCCGGGTGCGCATATTTTGGTTCCGCAGAGATCTCCGTCTTGAAGACAACATCGGACTTTTCAATGCCCTGAATCATGGAGATTCGGTGTTACCCGTGTTCATCTTCGACCGGAATATCCTCGACAGGCTCGAGGATGGGGATGATGCGCGGGTGAGCTTCATCCACCAGGCAGTATCATCATTGCACATCCGACTTTCTTCCATGGGGTCGGGCCTGCGTGTTTTCTACGGGCATCCACGGGAGTTTTTTCTCCAGTTGCTTGATGAATATGAACTGACCGGCGTGCATGTGAATCATGACTATGAGCCATACGCCCGACGTCGGGACGCAGAAATTGAGGACCTGCTGGGTGAAAGAGGTGTTACTTTCCATAGTCACAAGGATATCGTACTGTTTGAACGATCTGAAGTCGTCAAGGATGACGGACTCCCTTACACCGTATTTACGCCCTACAGCCGAAAGTGGCTGGCGGTGGCCGACAGATTGGGAATGGAGTCTACCGACACCTCATCTTTGTTTCATCATTTCCTGAAGACCCCTTCGCCAGGAGCGCCTACGCTGGATTCCATGGCTTTCACTAAAAGTTCCATGTCTTTCCCCACGAGCATGGTTTCCGATGATCTGATCGCTCACTATTCGGAACGTAGAAATTTTCCCGCACTTCCGGCCACCTCGCGCCTCGGTCTGCATCTCCGCTTTGGCACCATCAGTATCAGGGCATTGGCTAGCCGCGCCCGATCTATCAGCCAGACATTCCTTAATGAACTGATATGGCGGGACTTCTATCATATGGTTCTTTGGCATTTCCCGCATGTCGGAGAGGGGAAGGCTTTCAAGCCCATTTATGACCATATTGAATGGCGGATCGATCCGGAAGGATTTGATCGTTGGTGTGCCGGGGAGACGGGGTATCCCATCGTGGATGCGGGCATGCGGGAACTTGCAGCTACCGGATTCATGCACAATCGGGTTCGGATGATCACAGCGAGTTTTCTAACAAAGCATTTGTTGATCGACTGGCGTCTGGGGGAGGCATGGTTTGCCAGAAAATTGCTGGATTTCGATCTTGCGGCCAACAACGGAGGCTGGCAGTGGGCTGCAGGCAGTGGATGTGATGCGGCTCCTTACTTCCGAGTGTTCAATCCAACTTTACAGACAGAAAAGTTTGATGCCAAAGGTGAGTATATCCGAAAGTGGGTGCCGGAATACGGTGAACTTACCTATCCTCGGCCCATGGTGGATCATGCTTTTGCCCGGAACAGATGTTTGCAGGTATATGGCCGGGTGCTGAAGCCGGGAGCCTGAGTTTATCTTCAATTCAATGGGACTTAGAGAAAAACCTCAACGGCGTTATTGGCAGGTGCCGGGGTGAACATGCTTGCCACTTCGAGCATTTTCCATACGGCCGCCCTGCCTTCACTGCCTAGCGTCAAGCTAAAGTCATTCACATAGAGGGAGATATGTTTCCTCATCACTTCCGGATCCATTTCCTGGGCGTTGGCGCGAACATATTCCGGCAGTTCCGGGTCATGTGCCCTGGCGTATTCAAGGCTCCTTCGAATAACCCTGTCCACCTTTCGCATGATATCTGTCGGGATGTCACGCCTCATCACAATTCCTCCAAGGGGGATGGGATTGCCGGTATGCTCTTCCCAGAATTGCCCCAGATCGGCCCATTTGAACAGTCCCTTGTCTGCATAAGTGAACCTGTTCTCATGGATGATGACGCCGGCATCCACAGTACCATTTAGGACAGCCTGCTCGATTTCATGAAAGGGCATGAATATTTTTCCTCTTGCCTGGGGGAATGCCAGGGAGAAGAGCATGTGCGCTGTTGTGTGTTGTCCCGGCAATGCGATGCGGAGCGTTTCCAGGCCGCTGTCTTCCATTCTTTTTTCTCTGGCCGCCACCAATAATGGGCCGACACCTCGTCCCAATGCTCCTCCGGCATCAAGTACCCGATAGTGGCTCAAAACCCTGGGCAGTAGGCCATAGCTGATTTTGGAAATATCCGGACCGCCTGAAACGACCATACGGTTTAGTTGTTCAACATCCGCGAGTTTGATGTCGAAGGTCAGCCCTTCGGTGTCAACCCGATGATGAACCATAGCGTCAAAAATATATGTATCGTTGGGGCAGGGGGAGAACGCGAGGGAGAGTTGCATGCCTGGGATCAGTTTTCTGTTAAACGGTCGATGGTGTAGAACAAAGCATCCCGCACGGAGTTCAACGCTGCTGCAATATGCCATCTTGACTTGTCGCGGTCGCCAACCAGATTTGATAGTCCCCGAAGCTGGAGAAAAGGGATGCCTGCTTGAAGGCATGAATAATGAAAGGCGGCTCCTTCCATTGATTCAACATCCGCAGACTGCTTGTTTGCAAGTATGTGTATGAATTCGGGTTCTGTGCTCACGCGGTTCACAGAAACGCCGTTTACAATTGGCAGACCTGATTTTGCCAACAAATCAAGATGTGGGTTGATAAGTCGGGCTGATTTATAAGGGGCGATATCCGGGTCCATCAGCCGCATTTCCAACAACCCATGCCAAGCGCCACCGGCTTCCATCACCCCAAGATCTCCCTGCATTTCGGTGCCGACGGCCACGGCCTGTCCAATCGGATGTTTTAACGGATGGAAGACACCGCCAATGCCTGCTTGGATGACTACATCCGGTTGTTCTTCACGAAGAAAGCCGGCCAGGGAGTAGGTGGTATGCATTATGCCTACCCCCGACACACACAATTTGAAAGTATGACGACTGCGCAGGTAAAGGCGTTCCGACAGGTAGGCCCTGATCGGCTGCATTTCGAGTTCAGTGGCGGTGACCACGGCTATTCTCATCATGCGAAGGTCTGACTTTTCCGGTTTCTCAAACAGGAGGGCCATCATTTTTGGTATATGGTTCCTGTTGTAACTTTGCATCGCGGATCACATCAGATCCATCCAAACATCATGATTTATCTGACCAGGGTTGAGCATTTCAATGCGGCACATAAGCTTTACAATCCCAAGTGGACAAAGGAGCGAAACGAGGAAGTCTTTGGAAGATGTGCCAACGAACACTGGCATGGCCATAATTTCGAGTTATCGGTGACGGTTAAAGGCTGGCCTGATCCGGACACGGGATTTATCTATGATGTCAAAAAGCTGAGTGCCATCATCAATAAATACGTCATCGACAAGCTGGATCATCGGAACCTCAACCTGGATGTAGATTTCATGCATGGGAAAATGTGCTCCATTGAAAATCTTGTCACAGCTATCTGGGAGCAACTCAGTCCTCAAATGCCTGATGGCGTCAGGCTTCATTGTCTCAGGCTGGTGGAGACACCGAGAATCTATGTAGAATATTACGGCGAATAAACAGGCATATAGTTAAACCATTTGTGCGTAGTGGTGTTGTATTCATCTAACCCACCGGCGCAATTGATTGAATGGTTGCGCGGGTTGGGCCATTTGAATCGACATGAGCCATCCAGTGACCGTATGCCGTCAGGAGCATTTCAACGCAGCGCACAGGTTGCACAACCCAGCATGGGATGATTCCACGAATGCAGCCGTTTTCGGCAAATGCAATCTCCCCCATTATCATGGACACAATTATGAACTGATCGTGAAGGTTACCGGTTACCCGGATCCTGCCACGGGATATGTCATGGA
>JBEEMB010000315.1:0-2827 GCA_041167815.1 Bacteroidota bacterium
CTGGATCAACTTCCGGGTATTGCCGCCCAGCGGTTAATGGCCAAGGGCTACGGCTTCGCCGGAGAAGGCGATTGGAAAACGGCGGCACTCGTCAGGGCCATGAAGGTGATGGGTTCGGGCCTTGCCGGTGGAAATTCCTTTATGGAAGATTATACCTATCATTTCGATCCCGATCATTCACTGGTATTGGGCGCTCATATGCTCGAAATCTGTCCATCTATTGCTGCAGGAAAACCTCGTTGCGAAATTCATCCGCTGGGAATTGGTGGAAAAGCAGATCCGGTCAGACTGGTCTTCAACGGAAAGCCGGGCGCTGCATTGAACGCCTCCGTCGTGGATATGGGAGACCGTTTCCGTTTGCTGGTCAATGATGTGGAAGCGGTCGACGCCCCCCATGATCTCCCCAAACTTCCCGTGGCGCGGGTGCTTTGGAAGCCTATGCCGGACCTGAATCGTGCATGTGCTGCCTGGATTCTGGCAGGAGGAGCTCACCACACCTGTTATTCAGAAAATCTGAATGCCGGTCAACTGGAAGATTTTGCGGCTATGGCAGGTATTGAATTCGTTAAGATCGATCGCGATACCGATCTTTATCACTTCCGCAACGAACTCCGCTGGAACGACCGGACAGCTCGTTAATCAACCCCCTTAAAGCATCCATATGAAAGGACTCTCCACACTGGACGTACTCGTATTCGTCCTCTATTTCATCCTCGTCGCAGGATACGGTTACTGGATTTATTTAAAAAAGAAGAAAGCCGTACAGGACACCAAGGATTTCTTCCTGGCGGAAGGATCCCTGACCTGGTGGGCGATCGGCGCCTCACTCATCGCCTCCAACATTTCGGCCGAACAGTTCATCGGGATGTCCGGTGAAGGATTTTTCGTTGGAACGGCAGTGGCGGCCTATGAATGGATCGCAGCACTGGCGCTGGTGATCATCGCCATTTGGTTCATGCCCATCTATCTGAAGAATCAGATCTTCACCATGCCCCAGTTTCTGACCAGGCGGTACAATGAAACAGTGTCCCTGATCATGGCGATTTTCTGGCTTTTCCTTTATGTATTCGTGAACCTGACATCCATTCTTTATCTGGGTGCAGTGGCCATCAACGGACTGCTTGGAGGAGAATACCTGCACGTCGTGATGGTGGCACTGGCTGTGTTCGCGCTCATTATCACCCTTGGAGGGATGAAGGTGATCGGATACACCGATGTGATACAGGTGGCAGTGCTGATCATCGGCGGTCTGGCCACTACATACATGGCATTGATCATTGTCAGTGAAAAGTTTGGCTTGGGCAGAGATGTATTGGCAGGCTTTAACACACTGCTTCAACAGGCACCCGACCACTTCCATATGATCCTGGAAAAACCCGGTCCGGACGCCCCGCAGGAACAGATCGATAAATATATGGTCCTTCCCGGCATCGCGATGTATTTTGCCGGTCAGTGGATCGTCAACCTTAATTACTGGGGTTGCAATCAATATATTACACAACGTGCGCTCGGCGCAGACCTGCAGACTGCGCGCACCGGTATTCTCTTTGCGGCGTTCCTTAAATTGATGATGCCGGTGATAGTTATGCTCCCGGGCATTGCCGCTTATGTGCTTTACAAAAACGGACACTTGCCACAGTTGGCAGGCGGTAGTAAGGATGGTGCATACTCTGCCATCCTGAGTTTCCTTCCCAGCGGGCTGAAAGGCTTGTCCATTGCAGCACTCACAGCAGCCATAGTGGCATCACTCGCCGGAAAGGTCAACAGTATTTCCACCATATTCACCCTTGATATCTTCAAGAAATACATGCGGCAGGATGCCGATGAGCAAAAGCTGGTATGGACAGGCAGGATCGTGATTTTCGTCTCTATGTTTGTGGCCGTGCTGTTTACCTGGAATGATACGCTGGGCATCGGTGGCGAGGGTGGATTCACCTTCATCCAGAAGTACACGGGTTTCATCAGTCCGGGGGTATTCGCGGTATTCATGCTCGGTATGTTCTGGAAACGCACGACCGGCGCTGCCGCGGTAGCAGGGGTGATCTCCGGCTTCGTGCTGTCGATCTTTTTCAACAACTATGCACCCAGCCTGTTGGGGAATGAAACCATCCTCTATACAGCATTCCGCAATCGCGATGGGGTGTATGAAATTCCCTTCCTGATCAATATGGGCTGGTCATTCTTCTTTACGTTGGCATTGATGATTGGCATGAGCCTGACAGGACCCAAAATCAATCCAAAGGCCTTCGTCTTCGAAGCCGGATTGTTCAAAATGAGTAAAAGCGTTCAGGTACTTATAGTGATCATCCTGTTGATGTTGACAGCCCTTTACGTTCGATTCTGGTAATTGGGTTTAGAAACTCCATTCAGCACCCAATAAAATATAACGACCGACCAGTGAAGTTCGCTGGTCGGTCGTTGCATTCAGGGCGACTGTTCGCTGTGCCAAGACCCTCATATTTGTAAGATTGTGCCCGGTTACACTGACGAACAACATCTTTGAAAGCTTCCATCTTCCATACAGATCCACGGTATTAAAAATGGAGGAAGTCATCAGGATTTTATGACCATAAATCATGGAAAAAAATCCCTTCTCTCCCACACGCCCATTTAGCCTGACATATCCGATATGTTGCCATTGGTCAATATTCGTAGCTCCTGTCACCTCTGAATAAAGCCGGTTGAAAATTCGATTGGCCGTGTATGATAATTCAACATTCACCGGGATCGGAAATGCAGAAATGAAACGCTGCTGGATAGAAAATCGTCCAAACTCATTCCTTATCGGCCATTGATCCAGTCTGGAATCTCCTGTTATCTGCTGGAT
>JBEEMB010000304.1:0-4288 GCA_041167815.1 Bacteroidota bacterium
TGAGGAGATGCCAACGGCTCCACTACGCTGGCAGAATCTCATCAGGATATCTGCGGCAGGCTTAAGGTCCTCTACGATGATACCGGTGTGCGTCATGCCCTCAAACGGTTATACTCCTGAAGGCGGGCACATTCCCTTGTAGCTTGTCTTTTGGCGTCACTCATGATCTGACGCAGATAGTGCCAGGCGTTCTCCAGTTCTTCCATCCGCCGTTCCGGGATGCAGCGTTCTTCGAATTGCTGGACAAGTTCCTGCACGAACAACATACCCATGTAACCGAATACAGGTTTCATTCGATGAATGACGCGCCTAAGACTTTCTGTATCCTTCAGGATCACATGCAGGTCGGCCATGGTGATGGACTCCTCCAACTGGTCGAGGGATGAGATAAAAACCTCTTCCGCCATGACCGTGTCACCAGTGTAGAGGTCATCAAGGAATTTCACGTCAAATCCGTCCGAAAAGCGGTAGGCTGAAACTTTGATTGGGTCCGTCATTTGTGCAATTTTTGGCGTTCGCGTATCGTTCAGTGTAGGTCGTGTCGGCGTCTCCATGACGCCATCCGTATCCAACCCCATGAAAACGTACATCCTGGATCTTGTAGTATCCATTCCCAGAACATTTTTGGAGAATGGCATACAGCCGGAGACGCCGCGAGATTTGCGCAAGCGTATCCTTCGGCTGAACCTCTTCCTGTCCTTTGCCCTGATGGTGGCCATCACAGGGTTGGCATTCAGTTTTGTCAACCAGCTGTTCATGAGCGCGATGGCTCATTTGGGGGCTGTCTTCCTGTTCACGGTTGCGTTCTTCCTGGTGAAAGACGGTCATCTGAAGGCCTCCCGGATCATTGGCATCCTGGCCATCAACCTGCATGTGCTCGTGATCAGTCATCTCGAAGGATATCGTTCAGACACCCATCTCCTGATTTTTCCGCTGATGCTTTCGCTGGTGTTCGTTACCGAGATCAGAAGATCATATGGGGAGATCCTGCTGGCGGTACTGGCGACCCTGTCGACCATCTTACTGATTCTCCTTTTCATGCCGTATGAAAATGCCTTGCAAAAGATTCCGGACGCATTGTACACGGATCTTCAGCATACCAACCTGGCGATGTCGCTTACCCTTACCACGATATTCGCCTTCATCATCCACAAGACGCTGGACAATCATGAACTGAAGATCACAGAAGAGATGCGTCTGTCTGAGACGATCTACGACACATCACTGGATGCGGTTTTTATTGTAAAAGCGGAGCGAGGCGTGCTCACAGGATGTAACATCCGTGCCCTTGAACTTTTTTCAATCAGTAACAAAAGAGATATCAGGGGATTGCCCGCGGAACAAATGCTCGGGATCCAAATGGCACGCAAGCTGGAAACTTTCAGAACAAATGCGGGTGACGGGCAACCGGCATGGTATGGGAATATGGAGCTGGCCAGGCCGAAGGGGACGCCATTCCATGCGCATGTGAATTTGGTACCTTTCCAACATCAGCAACAACGATACGTCAAGATCAGCATCCTGGATATCACGGAAATAAAGACTGCCGAATTCGAGATCATACGGGCCAAGGAACGGGCGGAAAAGGCGACCCGTGTTAAATCGAGGTTCCTCAGCATGATCAGCCATGAGTTGCGCACGCCGCTGAATGGGATCATCGGCACAACCGAACTCCTGCTGCAGGATACATACCTCGAAACACAACGTCCTTACATGGATGTGCTTCGGCATTCCTCCGAGCACATGCTCCGGCTGATCAACGACATCCTCGACTTCAGCAAACTGGAGGCCGGAAAGATGGAATTGGAGCAGGCGCCGTTCAATCTGTGTGCATTCCTGACAAAGGCCGCTGCCCCCTTTTCGCATGATCAAGGCTCAAAAGTCACACTGTTGCTGGACATCGACCCCGCCTTGAACGTAGAAATCTGCTCAGATGAACTCAGACTCAATCAGGTCCTGAACAATTTGCTATCCAATGCCCGGAAGTTCACCTCGGAGGGACATATCACCCTGAAGGCCAGGCTTGAATCCCGGAGTGCATCGCACATGATGGTGAGATTTGCCGTGTGTGACACGGGCATCGGCATCCCGCCGGGAAAATTGAACACCATTTTTGAACGTTTCACACAGGCGGATGCGGAGACTACCCGAAAATTTGGCGGCACGGGTCTCGGACTGACGATCAGTCGCCACCTGGTGGAGCGCATGGGCGGAACGCTCAATGTTTACAGTAAGCCAGGCGAAGGGAGTGAATTCCATTTTTGCCTGTCGTTACAGGTAAAAACCATCATCGCGGCAACTCAGCAGCCAGTAGCCTCCACGGTGATTTCCTCTTTACAAGGACTTCGGGTGTTGGTCGCAGAAGATAATCCCGTGAATATGGTAGTGGCTCGCCGATTCCTGCAAAAATGGAATGTGGAAGCGATCGAAGCGAAAAACGGACGCGAGTTGGTCGATCTTTATGGCCGGTCTACCGTCGATCTCCTGCTTGTCGACCTGGATATGCCTGAGATGGATGGCGTCCAGGCTATTGCGGAGATCAGAAAGAAAGACCCGGTGATACCGGTCATCGCATTCACTGCGGCAGTGTATGAAGATATCGATGCGGACCTACGGAGAAAGGGGTTCAACGACTTTGTACCCAAACCCTTCAAACCGGAGATGCTGCACACTAAAATCAAGGAATTGACGGGATATCGTGTTGATTCGATGGCGGGTCAGGCCTGAAAAGATGTTGATGAACAGTCGTCCATATCATGAGATGAACAGCCAGATCCTTCGGAGGCTTAGGATGACAATGTAGGCGGGTATTTGTGTATTTGTGCTTTTCATTAATAAGCAATGTAAACAGCCAGATCCTTCGGAGGCCTCAGGATGACAGTAAAAAGGGGGGCGCCATTCCCAGGCCTCCACCCCATCATTGTCATCCTGAGGCCTCCCAAGGATCTGGCTGTTATGCCTTTTGAAGAGAGGTGTGCAAACATAGGATGACAGTAAAAAAGGGAGGCGTCATCCCGAGGCGTACCCCCCCTCATTGTCATCCTGAGGCCTCCGAAGGATCTGGCTGTTGCGTTCTCGCAAGAACATGTGCCGAATTATAAAGAGCTACCTCCAGGGGCACTTGGCCCTCTCATTCTCTCCGTAAAACCGGCCCTAAACCCATCCCGCAGCGACATTAAAATTTTCACCGCCGTCGGCATATTGTCGCGTCTCAACAACAGATATTGCTTCGGAACCGCCCCAAAAGATGAAAAAAACTGCGCCACACCTGAAATGTCCGAGCCTTCAAAGTCCAGCGTGATCGGTTGGCCAGCGTGCATCCGGATGATATGGTCGATGATGAATCTGCTGGCATTTTCTCTCCTGCCTTCCCGACTGCTCCATCCCAACAGATAATGTAATTGCTGATGACTGCGCAAAAAAACAGCACCGGCCACTGCATGACCCGTGGGAGAGGTAACAGCCAGCGAATAAATATGACCATTGTCCGGCCACTGCTCACACAGCCTTTGGAAACGAATGATATCCCGTCCACTCGTCCTGCCCAGTCCGCCATGCGTCCCGGCGAGGCTGACCTGTGACGCAATAGGAAATCCATGTTCAATATGTAAACCTTCTGATAACCCGCGGTTCAACAGGTTTCTGCAAGAGGAATGAAACTGACTTCGAATGACTGAATATCCCTCCGATAAATCCAACATATAATTAGTCCTCGGTTGAGCTGCCCAGCCGTCCGGAAAAGGATCATCCGTCCATATGTTCACATCACATCGAATAATACCCGGAGGTATAGCACTAAGCATCGCATTTATATTTATATGCGATGCCGCTGGTCCATAAACAGCTAAAGGGCCGCAAAAAGGGATGGTATGCACATACCGATATCCCCATCGAACACGAACAGGGAGCGGCAACAATGCATCATAATCTCCGTAAATGATCGCGTCCCATCCATCAGACATCACATCCAAAAAGAACGTCGTAGCAAACAGACTCCCATTCGGATCATCTCGAACGATGAGATCCCAACGGGATTTGTCCAAAGCACTCCTTTTGATGTAACGGATTTCCGCCATGACAGATTTTCGTGTATGCGTGGCCGTTAGTTGACGGATCTTCTCATACTCCCTTACCCATAAGGATGATCCGTATGGTGTGCAGCATGATCTTTAAATCCAATGCGAGTGAGATGTTTTCCAGATAGACGAGGTCGAATTTCATTCTTTCTGTCATCTGTTCCAGATTTTCCGCATAACCGTACTTGACCATTCCCCAGCTGGTCAGGCCA
>JBEEMB010000348.1:0-2917 GCA_041167815.1 Bacteroidota bacterium
GAGGGATGTCATCCTAATGTCTGCAAAGTCGTGATCAAAAGGCAGAACAGCCGGATCCTTCGGAGGCCTCAGGATGACAGAAAAAGTGGGAGGATGTCATCCTCTGTTTGCAAAGTCGTGATAAAAAGACAGAACAGCCGGATCCTTCGGAGGCCTCAGGATGACAGAAAAAGTGGGGGGATGTCATCCTGAGGCCTCCGAAGGATCTGGCTGTTGACTTCACCAAATTATTGGCGCTACATGAACGCTGAGCACCCCATCAACCTATCGGCTTCGCAAACACATTCACCGTGTGTTTGAACTTCACCAGATCGGAAGCCGTTTCCAGTTTCTCCACCTTCGCATTGATATCGAAATCCTCGAAATACCAGATATCATAGCCATTGACTGCAATGACGTCGAAGAGTTCGGCCTTGGCCGCATCGGAAGCCTTACCGAAACTTTCTGCCACGAGTACGGGTTTACATGCCTGTAAGAGATCTCCAATGGATTTGATGATCTCCTTATCGTATCCCTCGGTGTCCACCTTGATGAATGAAAGCCTCGACATCCGGTCTGCGTAATGCTTCTCCAGAAATGATTTCAGCTGTACCCCACGCACTTTCTGCGGATGCACGAACTTTCCATGTCGACTCTCGGCCGTGGGAGAAATACCTCCATTGGCGTAGGATGCCTCTGAAGAGATGAAGAAATATTCCTCATCCTGCGTGGAGATCGCACAGTTTTGAGGATGGATCACATATTTTCCGGGATTCAGAGATGCATTCTTCTCCAGAATTTTGAAGACATACGGATTGGGATCGAATCCCAGGGTAACACCCGATGTGCCGGTACAAAGCCCCATCGGCACCGTGGTATCGCCAATGTTGGCCCCGATGTCGATAGCCAGATCCCCTTCCTTGATGAACTGACCGAAGAAATCAATGACGGACGCGTTGAGCTTAATGATTGGTGCCAGCGGATTGGACCAGTTCGCAAATTCGATATGGCCATGTCGCCCCATGTCGTAGGAGTCTACTACGGGAGGGTACTCCCGCGTGACGCGACGTGCTTTTTTACGGGCAAAAGAGGCTTTAATTTGCTTCCACATCTGATTGACTTTAATGGGTTACTTGCGGCGAAGGTAGAAATAAATCCAAAGCATCACCTGAACCCTCAAACATCTTACACAGGTCCCTTGAAAGTTTGGCCAACGCATCCTGACGGAAAGCACGTGCCGGTTTCGTAATTTCGCGCATGTCCACGCAACAGACGACGCCGTACCTCCTTTATTCCGATGGCAACGGCAATATTTTCGAAGACGAAACCCTGTACGCCACCGGCCGCAGCGGCTGGGATGCAGGCCCTGTCCCAGATGAAGACTGGATTCAGCTGCCCGAAGGAGGATGTATGTACGAACTGCCCGGCCGGCGCGGCATCGGCATAGATGTCGTCACCGGAGAGATGAGGCTATGTGAAAAAGGATGGGCGGTCGCCGCCTTCATTCCTCCGGCACATACCGGGCTGCATCTGGCAGCCTACGAATCAGCACCAGACGCCCCCACCCTCCCGCTGTTCTGCTACACCGCCGCCGGCTGGCTGAATGACGGATTTGTAGTCACCGCCCTGCGCATCGAACGCGACATCCGCCAGGAAGCACCCGGCTTCGACCCGGAAGCCATCAGCCACGGACTCGACCAGATCCTCGAAGCATATCCGCAAAACCGGCTGGTGAAACACCTTGCTGATAACTGCTGCAGAACCTACGAATGCCCGGCCGCCCGAAATTTCTTCATCGGCCGCTGGGAATGTCCCGTCCCCACTTCTCCGGCCTGTAACGCCAACTGCATCGGCTGCATCTCCTTCCAACCGCAGGAAGAACAGATCGTATCTACCCAGGACCGCCTGACCTTCAAGCCCAGTGCGGAAGAGATCGTCGAATTCACCGTACCGCATCTTGAACGTGCCCCCTTCCCGATCGTGAGCTTCGGACAAGGATGCGAAGGTGAGCCCCTGCTGATGTGGGAAACCATCGCTGAGGCCATCAGCGAAATGCGCAAGCACACCGACAAGGGCAGCATCAACATCAACACCAACGGTTCCAAACCCGATGCGGTGGAAGCCCTGTGCAAAGCAGGACTGAACTCCATCCGTGTGAGTACGAATTCAGCCCAGAAACATATCTACGAGCGATACTACCGACCCAACAACTACACTTTCGAAGACATCGTCGAAAGTCTGAAAGTGGTGCGCAGATATGGAGGATGGAGCTCCATCAACTACTTCACCTTCCCCGGCATGACGGATACAGAAGCGGAATATGAGGCGCTGAGAAAACTGATCCGGGAGACCGAACTCAGCATGATCCAATGGCGGAATTTCAACATCGACCCCGACTGGTACCTCGGCCGCATCGGCATCACCGATCCGGGCGAATCCTATGGCATCAAAACCATCATGGATGAACTCCGCGCCGAATTCCCCAACCTCAAATACGGATATTTCAATCCTCCGATGGAACGGATCAAAGGCGATTTTGAAATGGATGTGGCTGGGGGCAGACCCTGGTGATCCATCTGCCGGATGCAACCTCTGGCAGGGGAACAGTCATCTATTATAGTTAGGGGGTCGACCGGATTTTGGGAGTTCCCTAACGGTTTTTCAGGTTATCTTCACGTCAATAGACGCATTATGGACCGGTTTGAATCCGAGAAGAATACCAAAGCTTTCACTTTCACAGGCATTGTCTGCGGATTGATCGTATTCCTCCTGCTGGTGATCGCCTGGACACCTCCGGTCAATCCCGTTCCGGAAACGGAGGAAGGTATGGAGGTGAATCTGGGTAATAGTGAGACCGGTCTGGGCGATGAACCGCCGATGATTCCAGGTCCGCCGGCAGATGCGCAAGAAGAAGAAAACACCCCGCCTAAAAGTCAGG
>JBEEMB010000108.1:0-11704 GCA_041167815.1 Bacteroidota bacterium
CCGCTGGGTTTGAAGCCTGTGAGCGGGACGGTTGCCACCAGGTCGATCTGGCTCAGATTGAATGGTGCGACAGTGGGGAGTTTCCCTGCCACGATCCTTCATAGCTCGTATCTCGCGGACACGGTGCGCACGTCGCTTGTGGGCAGGATCCAGGCCGAGCCATTGCCGGTTTCGAACACACTGGCACATTGGCCGTTGACCAGGAACAACGATGACAGCGCAGCTGTCAGGGCTACGGGTATTGCGGCCACTGTTCCGTCTTTTGCCCGGATGACGGTGTCCAATGGCACGACGGTGGCGGAACTGACGGCATATTCCGGCCAGCGCGGCCAGGCGTTTGCCGCCACTGCGGATGGATTTTGGACCACTGCGTCAGGCGGTCCGGGGGGAAACCTGAATCGTGCGATCTATGCACAGTACACGATTTCAACCACCACGGGATACAAGGCACGGATTGACAGTCTGATCCTGAACACTGCTTTTTATGCGAGCAGCAGCAATACAAAACTGGCGATCGTGTATTCACTGACTGGCTTTGCCAATGATTCCACCGAGGTGAATGGATATTCCTTTGCATCACCAAAGGTGCTCGTGCAGGATAACACAGGACCTTCGGTAAATCTGCGCATGCCTTTGAATGGATCATCCGGTGTACAGCTCTTGAACGGACAGACCCTGACCATACGATTGTATTACAGTTGTGGCAGCACCAGTGCCGGTCGATATGCCATGTTGAAAGACGTCATTGCGAAAGGTCAGGCGGTTCAGGATGGTGCCACGGCCATCCAAACGGTCGTACTGCCACCGGGATTTTCGCTATTCCCCAATCCAGCCCAGTCCCAGGTGCGACTCAGGCATCCACGTAGTGTCAATGGAACGCGCATACTTGTGTATAATGTCGGAGGCATGAAGGTGCTGGAACAGCCGGTTCGTTCGGCTGTCACCGAAACCCGGGTGGACATGCCGTTACTGCCCAAAGGGCAGTACCTGCTTTCCTATCAGTTGAAGGATGAGCGGGTCATCATCCCATTCATCCTGGCGAATTAATAAAGGGAAGGGTCGGTATCACAACCGGCCCTTTTTCGTTTCTCATGGCAAGCCATTGTTCAGGAGCGCCTGTATTTATGTACATTGAGGTTGGTTGATGTGTGTTCAACAATCATTAAATCATTGTGTCTGATGCGTTTTTTGATATTTATCAGTCTGATAACGAATGTATTATGCGTATCCTGCGGAAAAAATCGCCGAGCTGCCATGATTGTCGAGATAATGTCTGAATATGCACGCCCTAACGGACCCGGTGCTTCTGTATTGGTCATGCAGGATGACAGCATCCTGTTTTCCCGTGCCTATGGTATGGCGGATATCACCACCGGAGAGCGTTTGACGACCGAGCATAATTTTCGTTTGGCCTCGGTCACGAAACAATTCAGCGCCTTGTCGATTTTGATGCTTTCAGAGGCCGGAAGATTGTCGTTGGAAGACAGCATTACGCGCTTCTTTCCTGACTTTCCTGAATATGGAAGGGGGATTCGTGTCAAACACTTGCTGACGCATACCTCCGGATTGGTGGATTATGAGGATCTGATTCCGGATACAGTGACTGTTCAGGTGCATGACATTGACTGCCTTCAGCTGATGCAAAAGACCGACAGCCTGTATTTTGCGCCAGGTTCCCAATATCGTTACAGCAATACAGGATATGCATTGCTGGCCTTGATCACGGAGCGTGTAACGGGCGCCCGTTTTGCTGATGTGCTGCGGGATAGTATTTTTCAACCTTTGGGTATGCGAACGACGGTGGCTTTTGAAGAAGGTATTTCCTCTGTCCATCATCGGGCCTACGGTCATTCAAAGCTTGGGGATGGCTGGGCGAAAACCGACCAAAGCCTGACCAGTGCCGTGCTTGGTGATGGTGGTATCTATTCAAATCCTGCTGAGTTGGCGACTTGGATTTCGTCACTTTGGCATCATCGGCTGATTTCTGATTCGTTGCAACAGAAGGCTTGGTCAAGAGCCTTGTTGAATGATGGTACTTCCATTGATTACGGCTATGGATGGCATTTGGATGGTGGCCATCCCCATCATGATGGCAGTACGAAGGGTTTTCGCAACCACATCCTTGTCTACCCGGACAAGCGGATGATGGTCGTTGTGCTGACCAATCGGGATGAGGGTAAACCCAGGGAGTTGGCTGATCAAATCGCACAACTTTTCTGAAAGCCCGGTGGTTTAGGCCAACTCAAAGGTATTTGATATCCACCCGCTTACCTGTCCGTGCCGCCTTGTAGATGGCATCGATGATGACCAGGTCTTTCAGGCCTTCCTGTCCATCGACCGGGACGATCGGTTCCTTTCCGTCCAGGAGTATGGCTGCCATTTCATCCATTTGGACGGTTTGGTGGGGGATATGTGGTTGTTCGAGCGGCCCTTTGTTTGTACGGCCCATGATGGGTCCGTATCCTGTGGATGGGTGAAGTTCGGCAAACCCGTTGGTGCCATCCAGGAAGAATCGATCGAGGTTGCTGAGGCTGTAGGTGGAGAGGCAGCTGGCGGTGGCGCCGCCGGGGAATCCAAGTTGGAATGTGATGGTTTCGTCTACACCTTCCTTGAATTTGACGGGATCTGTTTTGGTCTCTTGGGCCGTCACCCAGGTGGGGTCTTCACCAATCATATACCGGGCGCCATTGACAGAGTAGATGCCGATGTCCATCATGGAACCTCCTCCTGCGAGTTCCCGATTGAGCCTCCATTGGGATGGGTTTCCGATGCGAAAACCTGACAAACCGTTGAAAAACAGCACTTTGCCAAAATCACCGGCTTTGCGCATCCGGATGATTTCAAGTGTCTTGGCTTCGAAATGCAAGCGATAGCCTACCAATAGCTTAACACCAGCTTTTGCACAGGCTTCGACCATCTGCTGTCCCTCTTTGGCATTAAGGGCCATGGGTTTTTCGCAGATGACATGTTTGCCCGCCTTGGCAACTCGCAGTGCATGGGTCAGGTGCAGTGAATTCGGGGTGATGATATATACCGCGTCTATGTCGGGGTTATCAGCTATCGCATCATAGTTTTCGTAGGAGTAGCAGTTTTTTTCCGCCACACCGAAGCGTGTGGACCAATCCTTCAGCTTAGCCGGGGTACCACTGATCAGCCCTGTGACGCGTGCGCGGGTGCAGGCTTTCATGGCTTCCGCCACACGATTGGCATAACCGCCCAATCCGAGCAGGGCGACTTTCAACACAGGACCTGCCGGAACATTGGATGGTTGCAGTTCAGATATGAGGGGCATGGCCAGGAACGGAGCAGACAGCGTCTGCAGGAAATCGCGGCGTGTATGCATGATTGTTATGATTTCTGTTTGCTTTGATTAATCGAAAGGTTTGTCGATGGCGGAGCTTTGCTTTGAAAAGAATATTGGTCCAGCTTCGGTTACGTACAGACAGTCTTCCAGTCGGATGCCGAATTCTCCCGGGATAGCGATGGTGGGTTCGTCGCTGAAGCACATGCCTGGGGCGATGAGCGTTTTGTTTCCTTTCACGAAGTTGGTCCATTCGTGGCCTTCGAGTCCGATGCCATGCCCGGTGCGGTGCGGCAGTCCGGGCAGTCCGTAGTTTTTGGCGAATCCGGCTTTCTCAATGACTGCGCGTGCGGCTGCATCCACGGATTCGCAGGTCGCCCCGACTTTCACGGCCTTGAATGCCGCGTCCTGTGCTTCCTTCTCCAGGTTCCAGACATCTGTTTGACGTTGGGAGGCTTTGCCGACGACGATGGTGCGTGTGATATCGGAGGCGTATCCTTCGACGCTGGTGCCGCCATCGACCAGCAGCACGTCACCTTCGCGAATGATCTGGGGTTTGATGCTGCCATGCGGTATGGCTGAGTATTTGCCGACACAGATGAGGGCGCCGCCGGTATATCCCAGTTTTCGGAATGCTGCGCCCAGGTTGGCGCTGAACTCCGATTGTGACATGCCATCCCTCACGGTGGCGAAGGCCGCTTTATATGCCTCAATGGTCACGTCGCTGGCATATTGCATAAGGGCGATTTCTGCCGGGCTTTTGTGCATGCGCAGACCCGCAGTGACAGGGGTTGCATCCACGATGTCGAAACCACCATTGGCTTTCTTAATGCCGTCGGCGATAAAAAAACGCACCCGTTCTTCGATCCCGATCCTGCGGTATCGGATCCCCCGGTCTTTTATGATGTTGCGGATGATTTCGAACGGACTTTCATCTTCCTCCCAGCATCTTACTTCATCGCCGAAAACGGGGTTGATGAGTTCGCGGGCCCTGTCTTCTTCGAATTTCGGGCATACGTAGGCTATGTTTCCCTTGGATGGGATGAGTAGTCCGAAGGTCCGTTCGCTTTGTCCCCAGCGCATCCCCGTGAAATAGAAGCATGAGGCTGTTCCTTCCATGAAGATGGCGTCGATCCGGAATTTTTCCATCAGTTGCTGAGCACGGGCGATACGATCCCTTCGCTCATCAACGGAGATCGGTACGACGGGTGCCTTCAGAGGCTTGAGTCTGTTTATGCTTGCGGGTAAGGATTCCAGATGATTGGTCGCGCTGATCAGTCCGCTCCCGAGGGCAGCCAGGCCGAGGAATTTTCTTCTGTGGATTGACATGATGCAAATGTAGGATAATGTCAAATCAGGCATTCAAACGGGAGGTGCCAGTTTAACTGATGTTATCTTCGCAGAAATTTTCGTGATGTTTCGTAACAGCTTCATCATAATCATTGCGACGACTTTCTTGACATCCCTCTGGGCACAGGAACGTGCAATGGACACGATTGTCATCACATCCTCATTCCAGGCACAGCATGAGCGGGAGACCGGCCGAAATATACTGACGATACAAGGGGAGGAGTTGCGAAAACTTCCCGTCACATCGGTGGATGAGGTGCTGCGATATTTACCCGGTGTGGAGGTTCAGCAGCGAGGCCCCCAGGGTTCACAGGCGGATATTATCATCCGTGGGGGTACTTTTCAACAGGTATTGGTGATGATCGACGGGGTACGATTGAACGACCCGCTCACCGGGCATTTCAACGGCTATATCCCGCTGCATCTGTCTGAAATTGAACGTATTGAGATACTGAAGGGAGCGGCTGCCTCGATTCATGGGTCAGATGCCATCGGCGGGGTAATCAATATCCTGACGAAAACTGCTCGTCATTCCGCACAGGATAAGAAGCATGCATGGTCTGCAGGTTGGGAGGCGGGACAACATGGTCTCCTGAACGCCGATGCATGGTGGCGGATGCGTGGTACGAAAACCAGTCTTTCTGCCGGTTTGGTCAGGCAGCATGCTGATGGGCCGCCGTTGCGAGGAACGCGGGGTTTTTTCAACAACCGTTCAATATCATTGGCCATCGGTCATCAGTTCAATGAACGATGGAAGTTGTCATTCCGTTCGGCGGCAGATCTTCGGGATTTCAATGCTCAGAATTTCTACACCACTTTTGCCAGCGACACGGCCAGGGAGCAGGTGGATGCATATTGGCAGCAGTTGCAGGTGTCTGGACGTCTGAAACGAATCACGCTGCATGCTGATGCTGCTTTCAAGATGCTGGAAGATGTCTACAGTTTCCGCCCTGCGGTGATCCCCAATCAGAACAGGACCCGTCAGCTGGTCACACAGCTGTATGGCATCGTTCCTTTGGGAGCACGCACGACATTGACGACAGGCATTCAGTTCATTGAGAAACGCATCCGGTCGAATGACCGTGGTAATCATGATTTGCCGCACGCGGCAGCTTATGTTGTGGCCACGCATCGGCTACCACATGGCTTTCATCTGAATGAAAGTCTTAGGTATGACTGGGATGGCAACTATGGTTCCGTACTGGTTCCGCAGGTGAATGCATCATGGACGGCGGGTCGTTTGACGCTGCGAGCGTCGACCGGGAAAGGTATTCGGGATGCCGATTTCACGGAGCGGTACAACAATTACAATAAGAGTGTGGTCAGCAGTGGAAGTATTGGCAATCCGGAACTTCGAACGGAGCGTTCCTGGAGTCATGAGGCGGGTGCGGATTATCGTTTGGCCGCCTGGTTGAAGATGTCGGCGACCCTGTTTCGCCGGGATCAGCGTGATTTGATTGATTGGACGCCAACACCTTACGCGCAGATGCCAAGGAAGTCCAACCTGGTAGCTGGCTCGACCTATGCGTTGGCCTCGAATCTTTCCTCGGTCCAAACAAGTGGTGTTGAATTGGACATCCGCATCGACAGGCAATTTGGTGCCCGCAACCGGTTAATGGTCATGACGGGATTGTTGTGGTTGAATTCGGAAGATGCCGACAAGACGCCTTCGTTCTATATTTCTTCCCATGCCCGATTTCTTTTCAATGCCACGGTTGCATACACGGCAGGTCCGTTTGACTGCTCAATACAAACCTTGTATAAGCGGAGGAATGCGCAGACAGCCACTGCCATTGCATCTTACTTGGATCGTGAGTATTTCCTGACGAATATGAAAGTTCGATATCAGATCCCGAAAATCCGTACCTCGGTGTTTGTGCAGAGCTATAATCTGTTCGACCGATCCTTCAGTGATTTGTTGGGAGCGCGCATGCCGGGTCGATGGGTGAGTTTCGGGATGCAGTTCGGTCGTTGAGTCAGAGTCCGATCGATTGACCTTCCACTGCCACCCGGAATCCCCTTCTGATGACATCCCGGTGTTGTGGGCTGTCGGATCGAATCAGCGGATTCGTGTGATTCAAATGGATGAACATAACCCGCTGTTTCAGATCGAGGGGCATTGTCTCCAATAGTTGCATTGTTTCCAATACGAAAGGATGTGGTATTTCTCGCATATCTCTTCCCGGCAGTTCGTCGATATCGAAAAAAGTGCCATCGATCAGTGCGAGGTCGACTTCTCGGATGAGGCTGTCGAGCGATCGGTCCCATTTCTCCCATTTATCGATATCTGGAATAAAGAGCAGTTTTTTCGTTCCCTGGATCAGAAAACCGACGGTTTCGGTGAATTCATCGCGGTGAGGCACATGGATGGGCGTCACGCTCAAGTTTTTGGCAAGTTGAAAGGTACGGTCGGCTTTTATGGGTTTGATGGCGATATTTCCCAGTGAAATGAGTTGGCTCCAGGGTCCATTATTCGCAAGGAATTGTTCCATGCGGGGCATGGCGAACACTTCGACACCCTTGGCTCCGTATGCTTCCCGTCCGAGTTGCATGAGTCCTGTGTAGTGGCCAATGTGTCCGTGGGTCAGGAAGATGCCGGCAGGCAACTGGAAGGGCAGGTTTTTGTCTTTCGACTGCATTATCTCCAATTGTTCTGAGATGTCTGGTGTGGCTTCAAAGAGCCAGTATTTTCCAGAAGTATGGTCAGATATTGCCAGACTGGTAACATATCGATTGGTTTGCCGACCCTCGCGGATGGCCATGCAGCATGGTTTTCGGCATCCGATCTGGGGGTAGCCGGCGTCTTGGCTCGTGCCCAGGATGGTAAGCTTATATGCACCAGGCTGATTTCGCAAGGATTCGGTTTTTCTATCCTGCGCAATGGTATGGAGGGTAATGATTGAGAGTAAACCTGTGGTGATCAGCGTCTTGTTCATCATTTCTTTGGAGGTTTATATCCGAAAGTACGCAAGAGCCCGTGCTCCTCAAATCAAAAACCTTTCTCCAATCGACGTTCGTATTTCTTCCAGAACCCAAAGAATCCACCGGAATGCCAGGAGATGTCCGGGAACATCCAATCCCGCTCGTCTTCCGTTCCCTGATAATGCTTGAACAAAGGATGTTCTTTGAAACGCAGGTTAGATGCCGGAATCTTTAGTTCTTGGAATGATCCGGTAAAGACCTGAATGCCGGGTATGTTATGACTCAGATCGAGGATGAATTGCAGGGTGCGATCACACACCGGAAAATTTTCGAAATGTGAGGGTTCAAGCAGCAGTATTCGATTGGCATCTTCATCTTTTCTCCATGTCGGGTCAAGGTTATAGGCATTGTACACCAAGGTTGGTTTAGCCGGGTCGATGATCGGGTAAATTGTTTCAGGCAACGATGTACTGTAATCCGGTGTTTCATTCCTGAGCATGATTTCTGGCACCTGCATGTTTTCCAACGACGGATAGTCCAGGTCCAGGAATGTATTTCGTTGTCGGGTATGACAATATTTATTGATATTTTCCTGGTTTGCGAAATACAGTTTTCGGCTGAATGCTCCGGCTACCCACTGCCAGCTGCAGGTATTGCTGGCGAAGTCTGCATCAAGCAGATGATAATACATCCATTTTGCGGGTGCTTCCCATCCATATCGGCCGATATTGCAGATCAGTGCGGATGTGTACATGCGGCAGTGGTTGTGCATGTAACCGGTTTCATATAGATCGCGGATGGAATGATCGATCCCTTCGATTCCGGTAAGTGCGTGGATAATGGATATGGGCATTCCGGTCTTTTCCCGTCTAATTTGTGGTTGGATGATATCTTTTTCCAGGAGATCGGGATGTGCCATGGCTACCCGTTGGAAGTAGTCGCGCCAGGCCAGTTCCTGCAGCATTTTTTGAATCTGGAAAGGTCGATATCCTTTTTGAAGGATTCGTTGCATGATGAGCCTGGTCGACACAACCCCTCTGGAAATGTAGGGCGACAGGCGGGTGACTGCACCATCGATAAAGTTTCGGGACCTACCATAGGCAATCGGGTCTATGTTGTCGATTGCGGCGAGGATTTCTTTGTAGTCGGTGGTAAACGGCATGCGGTAACAACAAGCCGGGAGATCAATGGTTTGAAATAAAAACGGCGCATGGGGAAAACCATGCGCCGTCATCAAATCGGGTCGGTTATTTAGATCAGACCGATGTCATCGAAGTACAATTCTTGCAACATCGCACTGAATTCCTGAAAGGTGATAGAGGTGATGGTTGCGTAATTACCGAGGTTGGTGAAAGGAATCTGGAAATCGTTCCATCCGGACTTTGCGAAAGTGAGTGTAAGTCCGGTGGCACTTTGCCCGTTGAGGGTGACTTTGACTTTCTTTCCGACAGATGCGGCAGGTACGAAGACGGAGAATTTAAGGGCGGTATATCCGGTCGTGCTGAAGGCCGGTGTTGCCTTGGTTATCCTCAGTGCGCCAAAGTTCGCGGTGTAGTTTACTTTGATTGAATTGGCACCGCGTTGCACGTTCGTTGTGTTGTTGTATACGGCTGTAGCGCTGTAGGAAGTATTGCTCCAGGTGGCGGTCAGCGCGTCTTCATAGATCATGAACTTGAAACCATAGGTGATGGCGGATTTCACGGTTCCGATGGGTGTGGTCACAAAGATGTAGGCCGCTGTGACGCCGGCGGGGACGGTAACTACGATCTGGTCTTTTGTGCTGGAGACGATGGTGGCATCGATGTTGTCGAATTTGACCGATGTGACGCCACGAAAATAGTTTCCAAGAATCGTCACCCTTGTTCCGGCAGGACCTGCCATCGGACTGAAGCTGAGCAGTTCCGGCGCGGGCTGCATGATTTTGAAGTTGTAGGTAGCCGTTCCGTATTTGGTGGTTACGGTGATGGGGTTGTTCAGTGGATCATTTAGTACCGGGGGAATTTTGACGGTAATTGACGTGTCATCAGCGTAGTAAAGGGTATCAGCGGCGAGGATACCGTTGAAATCAACTTTGAACGTCGTGGCCAGGTTGCGTCCTTTGATCATGATCCAGTCGCCGTAGTTGACGGCGGAGAGGAGGTTCGTGCGGTTCTGCAGGGTGGTAACCCCTGAAATCTGTGGGGCCAGATTGGTGGCCGGGGCGTCTTCTTTCTTGCATCCAATCATCAGCAATAAGCATAGTGCGGGGGCGACCAGTTTTAGGATATGCGGCATGATGGATTGATTATTCTTTACAGGCATGATTCTTTGATTTTGAGTATTGATCACCATCCGGGGTTGTTGGCAGTGATGGATGGGTTGGAGTTTAGTTCAGACTGGGGGATGGGGAGCAGAATATTTCGCTGGGCCCTGATCTTGGATATGTTGTTTTGTCCGGCCGTGATCTTATTCATGACCTGAAGATAGATGCCCCAACGGCAGAGATCGTATCTACGCACACCTTCCAGTACAAACTCCCGGGCTCTTTCTGCTATCACGTAACTGCGGAACTGTTCGCGATTCATGCCGGCGGGAGCAGCGCTGGCTCCGGCTCTGGTACGAATAGCATTCAGTTGCACATAGGCTTCAGTTGTAGGCCCACTGGCAGCTTCGTTTGCAGCTTCTGCATAGATAAGGGGCAGTTCTGCATAGCGCATGAGCGGGTAATGTGCATCACTATTAGCGACGGTAGGGTCGTTGACATCTGCGTATTTGATGGTATAAGCCCTGTTATCGGTGGTGCCGTTGTTATTGTATGTCACGCCATTTACCACTTTGTAAGTAGCTGACAGCCAAGAAGGGTAGAAATAAGGGGTACCGGTATTGGTGAAGTAATTATGGGAAACGCCGTCCAGTACACGTTTGTCGGCATCTTCATAGTCCTGATAGTGGTTGTTTGTGAACCATACGGCACCGCGACCGAAGGTGGACAACGCGGAGAAGTAGATGCTCAGGTTATTGACGAATTGAGTGCCCGCGAGGGATTGCAGTTGCCACATGTTTTCCTGTTTGTTGCGTCCTGCCTTGCTCCAGATATCCTTCCAGTTGGCGAACAAGCTGTATTCCTTGCTATTGATGACTTCCAGGGCTTTGTCGCGTGCCATTTCGAAATGGAGTTTACTGTCCAGACCTTCAAGTCCGGCCACGACTGTTTTGGCATATGTATAGTTACCATTGTCCATTCCGCCGCGAACGATGACGTTTCCGGATGCAAGGGAACCCGAGGCCATGGTGAGGTAGGTTTTCGCCAAGACTGATTTAGCCAGTCCACGTGTTGCATGTCCGGGCTCACCTGCCTTTGGGTGACCGAACGGAAACAGCATGGTCTCGGCCTTTTTGAGGTCTTCGATGATCTGTTTGTAAACATCTTTCACCGGTGATCTGGGTATGCTGTTGTTGGGGTCAAGGGAGAGTGATTTCAGCCTTACTGGAACGGCACCGTAGAGTTGTACGAGTTGGAAATAAGCCCATCCCCTGAGGAAGTAGGCCTCGCCAAGGATGCGGGTCTTGACTTCCGGGTCGATGTTCTGATTGATCATTTCGACATTTTCGAGCACCGTATTGGCCCGGGCAATGACGGAGTAAAAGCCAATCCAGGGACCGTTGACGCCCCAGTAACTCTGAGGGTTTCCAGCACCCGAGGTGCCGAGGAACCAATCGACACCTGATACGTGGTCATCATCCAGCACCGTGAGGTTCCAGATCGGTTGGAGATATAAGTCGTAAGTATACAAGGCGTTGTAAACACCAGCAATGGCTGTTTTTGCATCGCCTTCATTCTTGTAAAAGTTCTCCGGGGACAGGAACGAGAAAGGCTTTTCTTCCAGGGCCTTTTCACAGGAGCCTACCAGCAACGCCAGGGCTGCGAGGGTCATCAAACGAACGTTGTTCAATATCTTCTTCATTTGTACAATCATTTTGGGTGAGGGTCAGAATCCGCAGCGCAGAGAAAGTGTATAGCTTCGGTTGTTGGGGTATCCACCGAGGTCTACGCCGAAGAGTGCGGGGTTGTCGCCATAGCTGTTTACTTCCGGATCGAAACCTGAGTACTTCGTGAATGTGTAGAGATTGTTCACGCCCATGGAAATCCGA
>JBEEMB010000153.1:0-7091 GCA_041167815.1 Bacteroidota bacterium
ACGGGTTTTCTTGTTTGATTTGATGTTTCGACTCACTACATAGAAAGTGAGTTTCAGATCCTGGATGTATTTTGTCAGTTCCTTGCTCAACAGGGTATGTTCCTGTGAACGCTGAGGATAATTTACACCGGGACGAATCAGTAGTGTGACAAGGGCGGTGTCCTTATTTAGAAATTTGTCGTTTCCTACAAATTGCAGGTATAACATTCTGGGCTTGGAGGTGTCGGCATCCCGGATGAAGTCGTATGGGATCATCCATAGGAATTCGTCGTTGCACTTGGTGACCGACCGATAGTTGTTGATCGGGGCATTGGTATTCATCACAATCTGTTCGATGGGGAATGTGCCCGTTTCGCATTGTATCCTGAACCGGACGGAATCACCCTCTTCATACACCTGTGTGCTGTTGACCGTTGGTTTCAGTTTGGAAGTGATGATTTCCGTACTATAGAAAACGATGGTGAAACTGGTATCGAATCGTTCTGCAGCATGATAGAGATTCTGCACGCCGATATCCACCCGATAGGGGAGGTCGTACTTAAGCCTTCCGCTCTTGAAGAATGATTTGTCGGCCTTGAAATTCAGTCGGCCTGTTTGACGGTCGAGTTTCACCCCAACTGGGCTGTTCCGCATGAAAAAGTAGAAACGATCCTCCGGTTTGTTCAACTGTAGATCGTATTCCAGCACCGAATCCACATGAATCGTGAAAAATGGGTTCAAATTGATGATCCTCAGGATAGTATCCTCCGGATTCACGATAACGATGGGAGCTGCAATCGAATCAATGGGGGCTGATGCAGGGATCGTATCGGAAGATGCAGTCTGGGCCGCCAGCGTACTCACCATTCCAAAGGCTGCGGCGATCAGTGTCGGTATCTTCAAGGTGTCTGATTTTGAAGCTAAGGTAACCAATTTTCCAAGGGTAGAAACAGGATTAACGCTTTGTTGAAGATCTGCGGTCTCTTCGTTTTGTCCATAAAAGAAAGGATGTTGCGAAAAAAAATAAAAGCGGCTGTCTCGTATTGGACAGCCGCTTTTATTTTCTGACCAGCCTGGTATCTTACACGACGCTGATTTCTTTGGGCAGCACTTTCACTTCCTCTTTTTTCGGTAGTGTAATGTGCAGGATGCCCTGCTCATACTTTGCCGTGATGGCTGAACGATCGATTTGGTCATCCATCCGGAAGCTGCGGCTGAATGATTTGACAGCGTATTCACGCTTCAGGAAACGATCTTCACTCGGCTTCGTCTCTTGTTTGCGTTCGGCAGACAGGGTCAACAATTCACCCTCCATGCTGATCTTAAAATCCTGTTTTTCGAAACCCGGTGCCACTACATCCAGCACGTATCCGTCTTTTGTCTCCCGGATATTCACCGGCACCGTATCCGTTGCCAGCCTTTGTCCCCATTCCTGGGCGGGCAGGTGTTGGAAAAGATCTTCAAAGAGGTTGCTGAATCTGCGTTCGAACGGGCGGGGGCTAACTTTGATGGTACTCATAACGGTTGATTTTTAAGTTTACTAATTTGTTTTTTTGATTTGCCGACGGCTTGTCGACGCAATCAATGCGTCAAACCGGATACCAAACCGATTTTTGCGCTGTTTACCGCTCAATTTGACAGCACAACAATACTAATTGATGACAAGGTGACATTAAATATGAAAAATGAATGACATATTGTCGTGTTGTCTCGTCTGCAACTTTTGAATTAATTTTGTGTTCTTACTTTTTAAACTTTAACTACTATGTATCCTGCACAGATCGTAATACCGATGAAGGAGGAATTGACGGAGAATGGTTTCGAAGAACTCCTTACTCCTGATGCGGTTGATGAAGCCTTGAAAGCACCCGGTACAACCCTGGTGGTCATCAATTCAGTTTGTGGTTGCAGCGCCGGTAGTGCCCGTCCGGGTGCGCTGATGGCTGTACACAATGCCAAGAAGCGTCCTGACCAGGTCACCACCACTTTTGCGGGTTTTGATGTAGATGCTGTGAAGCGTTTGCGCGAACATTTATTGCCCTATCCGCCTTCATCTCCGGCGATTGCCTTGTTCAAGGATGGAAACCTGGTGCATTTCATCGAGCGGCATATGATCGAAGGTCGTCCTGCTCAGATGATCGCCCAGAATCTCATCGCGGCGTTCGAAGAACACTGTAACTGATCTTAACACACTCCGCGTTCCTGTCTTTTGGGACGCGGAGTTTTTCGTATCCTTGCAGGACCAATCAAACGGCATGTATCCCAATCTGTATTTTTTCCTCAAGGATGTTTTTGGTGGTGAGCCCTGGGGCTTCACCAGATACGTAAATTCATTTGGATTCTTTGTCGCCCTGGCTTTCGTAGCCTCGGGCGTTATCCTCACCCGCGAACTCCGTCGCAAAGAACAGGAAGGCCTGCTAAAGGCAGGAGAGGAGACCATTACCGTTGGGGCTCCCGCGAGTCCACTTAATTTGTTGGGGAATCTCCTGTTCGGTTTCGTGGTCGGCTACAAGATCATTGGCGCCTTCATGAATGACGCAGGGGTCAATCCGCAGGAATATATCTTCTCTGCGGATGGCAGTTGGCCGGGTGGTATATTATTGGGCGGACTGTTCGCCGCCTTGAAATATTTCGAACTCAAAAAACAGGCGCTTCCCAAACCTGAACAAAGAAAAGTCAAGGTGTGGCCACATGAAAGGGTGGGAGACATCATCATCCTTGGAGCGGTGGGTGGATTTTTGGGTGCCAAGATTTTCGATAATCTGGAAAACTGGGATCGCTTCATCCAGGCACCCATTGCCAACCTGTTGGCTCCCAGCGGTCTGACTTTCTATGGCGGACTGATCCTGGCGGCCTTTTTGATTCTCCGATTTGCACATCGTAAAGGCATCAATCTATGGCATTTGCTGGATGCCACCGCGCCCGTCTTAATGATCGCCTACGCCATCGGTCGGATCGGCTGCCATGTTTCGGGTGATGGCGACTGGGGTATTTTCAATACGGCCTACATGCTGGACGGTGATGGTACGATTGTGGCGGCAGATGACAGCGCGTACCTGCGCACCCTGGCCGGTCACCCCGAATATGCCCGTCAACTGGCCGCTGAATATGGAAGTACCGAGGCCATCCCCCATACCCGCTTTGAAGGTCCTTCATTCCTGCCGAACTGGTTGTGGGCTTACAATTACCCGCACAACGTCAATGAAGTAGGAACACCCATACCCGATTGTGAAGGGCCATTTTGCATGCAGCTGGATCCATTGGTTTTTCCTACTCCGCTTTATGAGATCATTGCTTGTACTTTACTGTTCATGGTGCTGTGGGCCATCCGTAAAAAACTCAAAGTGCCCGGTCAGTTGTTTGGTATTTACATGGTTTTCAATGGTGCAGAACGATTCCTCATCGAAAAAATTCGTGTCAACAACACATACGACATCTTTGGCTTTCACCCTACACAGGCCGAACTCATCTCTACCGCGCTCATCATCGGCGGGATCCTGATGTACAACATGCGTGGCAAGTCCATCACCATTAAAAAATGACAATCAGATATGCCATCCTTTGACATCGTATCCAAGGTCGACGCACAATTGCTCGACAACGCTGTGAACGTCACCCGGAAGGAAATCACCAACCGTTTCGACTTCAAAGACAGTCCCGTTGAGATCAATCTCGACAAAAAAGAATTCAAGCTCAGCATCACCACAGGTGACGAAATGAAGATGGGCCAGCTCATCGACGTGCTGATCAACCGCGCCAACAAACAGGGTATCTCACCGGAAGCCTTCGATCTGTCAAAAGAACCATATCCCAGTGGAAAGACCATCAAGCAGGAGGTATCCGTGCGCAATGGACTCAAACAGGACGACGCAAAAAAGATCGTGAAGCTGGTGAAAGACAGTGGTCTAAAAGTCCAGGCACAGATCATGGATGATATGGTCCGGGTTACAGGCAAAAAAATCGATGACCTGCAGGACGTAATCAGCCTCTGTCGAAACGCAGACCTTGGACTTCCATTGCAGTATGAGAATATGCGCAGTTGATGTGTCGGAGAATCATTTGCGTGATAGTGGAAAAATATTTAACTTCGCATCCCATTAATCGCCATGGCAAAATCCATGCGGCCTAAAATTCAAAAAAATGAAAAAAGGTATCCATCCTGAAAGTTACAGGTTCGTCGTTTTCAAGGACATGAGTAATGGCCACACCTTCCTGACCCGTTCTGCAGCTCCTTCCAAGGAGATGATTGTTTGGGAAGATGGCAACGAGTACCCCGTCATCAAGATGGAGATCTCCAATATGTCCCACCCGTTCTTCACCGGACAGAACATCCTCGTGGATACGGCTGGTCGTATCGACAAGTTCAAGAAGAAGTACGCGAAAAAGGCCTGATAACAGGTTCTATAGCGTGGAACATAACGTCAGCGCAGAGAAATGAGCAAATGAGAACCGCAGAGGTCTACCCTGCGAAACTCTTCACCTCTTTCCTCTGCGCTTTTCGTTTGTACCATACACACTTCAACCCCCAAGCATATGCTCCCGCTCACATACCTGCGTTCCGCTCAGGATCTCCGACTGGGGATACTTACTCAAATAGAGCGTGATACAGAGGGAGTCCCTTTCATTGAATTGCCTGCTTATGCATGGCAGTTTCCACTTCAGAACACACAGGCACTGTTGCATGATTACTTTCATCTTACGAAAGGAAGGTCAGGTCAACCCATTCCGCCACATGTTCGTTACTCAGGAGAATATCCCGTCTACATAGAGCCCGGTGCCAGATTGGAACATTGCACACTGAATACTTCGGATGGCCCCATCTGGATAGGCCGAGATGCTTTGATCATGGATGGGGCGATGCTGCGCGGACCGTTGGCCGTATGTCATCATGCGGTGGTAAAGATGGGCACCGCTCTCTATCAGGGAACCACCATTGGTCCATATTGTACCGTGGGTGGCGAGATCAAGAACAGCATACTGATGGGGTGGTCGAATAAGGCACATGAAGGTTATCTCGGAGATGCCGTCATTGGATACTGGTGTAACCTGGGTGCGGGTACATCGGCGTCCAACGTGAAGAACAGTGGAGGCCTGGTGCATGTATATGATGCGGCTTCGGGCGATCGATTAGCGGCCGGATTGAAATGCGGCCTCATCATGGGTGATTTTTCAAGGTCTGCCATCAATACGTCCTTCAATACGGGAACGGTGGTGGGGGCATGCTGCAGTGTGTATGGTCATGCCGGACTAACGCCCACGTATATCCGAAATTTCACCTTCGGAGATCGACGGTATCAGCTCGATAAATTGTTGGAGGAGATCAACAACTGGATGGGATTCAAGGGATCTCAGCCCGATGAAGAACTCCTGGATACCATACGGAATCTATATCTTCGTGAATCATCAAGCCCTTAACATCCCGATAAAAATAAATATGAGAAAACAGATCGCTGCTGCGAATTGGAAGATGAATCTCTCTTATGCGGAGGGAGTACAATTGATCGATAAACTCATCGCCGAAGGCATTACGCCGGCAGACCATCAGCAGGTGCTGCTGGCAGTTCCTTTCCCGTATCTGGACATGGCTGGTCAGAAACTCGCGGGTATGCCAGGGTATGCTGTTGCTGCGCAGAACTGCCATCAAAAGGCCTCAGGTGCATTCACCGGAGAGGTCTCTGCTCCAATGCTGGCATCCATGGGACTGACTTATGTTGTCCTCGGACACTCCGAACGCAGGGAGTATTTTCGGGAGGATGACGCGCTGCTCGCCGCCAAGGTGGATATTGCCCTCGTCAATGGATTTACGCCTGTGTTCTGCTGCGGTGAACCGCTCTCCATCCGTGAGGCCGATACTCAGAATGCTTTCGTGGCGGAACAGCTGCGCAACAGTCTGTTCCATCTCTCGGCAGATCAGATGGCCGGCATCGTCATCGCCTATGAACCCATCTGGGCCATTGGCACTGGTCGTACCGCTTCAGCCGATCAAGCGCAGGATATGCATGCATGGCTTCGTGCTGTCATCGCAGAAAAGTATGGCGCTGATGTCGCAGAGCAGGTCTCCATTCTATATGGGGGAAGTGTGAAAGGCTCCAATGCCGTGGAAATCTTCTCCAAGCCGGATGTGGATGGTGGCCTGGTCGGTGGCGCTTCCCTTGATGCTACTGATTTCGGAAAGATCATTCGGGCATTGAAATAGTCTTGGTCTTTGCTGTGCATTCAAGCACAGCGAAAAGAGATCGCGGAGTTACGCAGAGATCATAAAAAAAACGCAGAGCCTTGACTCTGCGTTTCTCTTTATCTCCATTCTTAGCGCTCGAATGCATACTCGAGCACTAAAAATCAACCTTTTAGTTTTTCAATCAACGCGATGTAATCCGTCATCGCCTGGTCCTGTGTTTTGCCTTTCTGAGACAACCACGCCTCGTATTTGGCCTTGGATACGAAATCGAACGGATTGGCGGGCGGGTCGTTGTCGTTATCACCTTCTGTCGCCTGCTTGTACAGCGAATAGAGATTCAGCAAGGTGTCGTTACTGGGTCGTTCCTTCAAATTCTTGCTGTCCTCAACCGCTTTTTCAAAGAGTTCTTTCATGATCCGATCTCGTGATTTGTGACGAAAATAAGGTAATCCCGCTATAGTATCAATTTAAAATTTAGGCGCATTGGCACCGCCAAAATCATGTAATTTTGAGCCCGAATGCATGCGGCAATCAAGCCGAGGGCATTCCCACACACGCTTATGAAGCATATCCGGAACTTCTGCATCATTGCCCACATCGACCACGGCAAAAGCACACTGGCAGACAGGTTGTTACAGGCTACCAATACCATCAGCGAACGAGAAATGATGGATCAGGTCCTTGATGACATGGACCTCGAACGCGAGAAGGGTATTACGATCAAGAGTCATGCCATACAGATACAGCACAAGCATACGGATGGACAGGAATATACATTGAACCTCATCGATACCCCCGGGCACGTTGATTTCAGCTATGAGGTTTCCAGGGCGCTTGCTGCGTGTGAAGGAGCACTGCTCCTGGTGGATGCCACGCAGGGTATCCAGGCACAGACAATCTCAAATCTGTACCTCGCCATCGAGAATGACCTTCA
>JBEEMB010000160.1:0-2550 GCA_041167815.1 Bacteroidota bacterium
GGGATCGTCGCCTCTGCCATGCCGTTGGCAGCTGCTCCAAATAACACGCCCACAGCCAGCCCTTCAGGAATGTTGTGCAACGTGATGGCCAGGATCAATAAAGTAGTCTTCCGGAACTGAGTCTTCATCCCTTCCGTTTCCTGCTCCCCAAAATTGATGTGCAGGTGGGGCATGTATTTGTCGAGGAAAAAAATGAACATCGCCCCTGCAAGAAAGCCGACCGCTGCCGGGAGCCATTTCATCCCGGGCATCATCCGCTCCGACATTTCAATCGCAGGATTCAGCAGCGACCAGAAACTCGCCGCCACCATCACGCCACCCGTGAAACCCAACATGACATCCAGTACGCTCCGCTTGATGTCCTTGAAAAAGAACACCAGTGAGGCACCCGCCGCCGTGACCAGCCAGGTGAAACACGTGGCGATCAGTGCCGCGTAAACGGGCCCGATCTCCGTCATGAATTGCTCTATCTGTTGCATCATATTAAAAAAATTTATGCCCTTTAAATATTCATTCCTTGTTGCATCTCAATTGCTGAAAGGCGGTATTCATTGGACTCCGATCCCATTTCAATCCCCGGGGTATAAAAATCTGAACGCCCCGTGAAACAATTTAGGAATGAAGGAGTTGAAAAGTTAGACGAATCTAATTTTTTTTGACGGGCAAACCAAAATTGACTGTTGAAAAAAATCATGTCTGATACCTGAAACCACTTATCTTTCCGTTCTATTATAGAAATTTCCCATGCGATCCTCTGTCGTCTTATTGTGCCTGGCCATGCTCCTTTCCTGCGGGCAAAAGAAAGCGAACCTCGCTGAGGATGAATCCGCACCCCCGGATGCATTCATCGCCTCATTTCCAGCGCTGACATTGCCTTACGCCATCAACCAGTCCGGACTGCAGAAATCTCCCGGTGATTCCTTGCTGATCAATCGCAAGCTCATGGCAGGATTCGTACCGGACAGTGTGTTCAGCAGCGGATTCCGGAAGAATGAGAAACCGAAGTTCCATGCACTGGGGCGTGTCAGCGTCAGTAAGGGAGAGACATACGTATTCGTTCGGGCGGCGGTCTCCTCCAAAATACAGGCTTATCTGCTCGTTTTCGATGCCAATAATCAATTCAGGGCAGCCATGCCGGTGATCCGTGGAAATGACCGGAGAAAAACAGATGAATTTGTGATGGACAGGCGGTATGGACTCTCTGTCATCCAAACCCGCAAAGGGAGGGAGGGTCAGCAGCTTTTCACAAAGGAGGTTTTCGTTTACAATAACGCAGGCGTTTTCACGCTGGTGATGACGGAAAGCAATGAGGAAGTCGAACCGGAAGAAGTATATGATCCCTTGGATACCCTGGCCGCCAAACATCCATTGAGCGGTAACTATGTTATTTCCCGGAACGATTTTGTGACGGTCAGAGACGGAAAATCATCCAACCGGCTGCAATTTTTCATTCATATGGAAAAGGATGGAGGTGATTGTACCGGAGAGCTTCGCGGTGAGATGGATATCGTAAAGCCCGGCATCGCCCATTACAACAAAGCAGATGATCATTGTGCATTGGAATTCTCTTTCCGGGGCAACAATCTGGTGCTGCGTGAACTGGAGGCCTGCGGCAATCACAGGGGCGTCCGATGCCTTTTTTCGGGCACCTACCAGCGAAAAAAAACGTCATCAACCCGCTGACTTCAGCGTCTTCCAGGGGCTTGACATCCCGTTTTCTTGTGCTACATTTGCCCTGCTATGACTAATTTTCGAAAGTTCTCGGTGCCATACGCCGCAGAAGCCCCCTACACGAAGCGTGTCGCTTACTTCTCGATGGAATTCGCTGTGCATCAACCCCTCAAAATTTATAGCGGCGGATTAGGATTTTTATCAGGTTCACACCTGCGCAGTGCATTCGAACTTCGGCAAAACCTCATTGGCATCGGTATCCTTTGGAAATATGGATACTATGATCAGGCCCGGAACCAGGATCTGACCCTTCAGGTCCAATGGAATGAAAAAGTCTACAATTTTCTTCAGGATACCGGAATCAGATATCAGATCACTATCCACGATGCACCCGTTTGGGTCAAAGTATATTATCTGGCGCCGGAAACTTTCCAAAGTGCGCCATTGTTTCTGCTGAGTACCGATGTTCCTGAAAACGACTACGTCTCACAAACGATTACACACCGGTTGTACGATGCCAATGTCGCCACTAAGGTCGCTCAGTTCATACTCCTGGGTATCGGTGGGGCAAAATTGCTCGACGAGATCGGTTTCACCCCTGATGTATATCATCTGAATGAGGCTCACGGAGTATCCTCTGTTTTCCATCTCTACAAAAAGTTTGGTCGGAACATCGAAGAGGTCCGAAAGCGACTCGTTTTCACCACCCATACGCCCGAAGAAGCAGGCAACGAGAAGCATGACATTCATCTGTGCACCAAGATGTCTTATTTCAACGGTCTTCCACTCGATGAGGTCAGACGTATCACAGGTATCCATGACGATCAGTTCAATCACTCTCTTGTCGCATTGCGTTTTGCCAGAAAGGCGAATGGGGTA
>JBEEMB010000192.1:0-3206 GCA_041167815.1 Bacteroidota bacterium
GTAAGCGTGCCACACAAGAGGAACAGGAACACCGATCTTGTTTTCATGGTCAACTATTTTTCGAGACATTCTTATTGCTTTTTGAAGCCGGAAACAGGATCGATCGTTCCGATCACGGGTAATGGTTTTCTTGGGATCAGGGCATCTCTCATGGCCGTGTTGTAGACAAAAGCTGCCACAATGGTGGCAGATTGTTTGAGGTCATCCGGCATCAGATGATCGTAACTGTCCATATTGCTATGCTGGGTGACAAGGCGGTCTTGTACAAACTGGAAACCCGGCAATCCGACAGTATTGAATGATATATGATCGGTGCTGCCGGTGTTCAACAGGGTGACTGTTCTTGCCCTCAGATCGTCGAATGGCTTGAACCATTGCTGAAAAATATTCCTGGCCGCTTCATTGCCCTGGAGGTGAATGCCCAGGACTTTACCGGTTCCATAGTCGAGATTGTAGTAGGCGGATAATTTCTGATGCTCAGGGAGCAGTTTCATATTTTCTGCATCTCCGAAGGTTTTCTTGACATATCCGCGGGAACCCAGCAAACCCTGTTCCTCTCCGCTCCAGAGTGCGATGCGGATGGTTCTTCTGGGTTCAATGCCGATCGCCTTTAAAATTCGAACGGCTTCCATCATGACACAAACTCCGGCTGCATTGTCGGTGGCACCGGTAGCGGCAGGCCATGAGTCAAGATGTGCACCCAACATTACGATCTCATCCTTCAGCTTTGGATCTGTTCCGGGAATTTCAGCGATAACATTATATCCCTGCGTATCCTCTGTCTGAAATTTGGTCTTTACATCGACATCCATGCGGACGGGCATGTTTCTTCGCAACATGCGTACCATCGAGTTATAGTCTTCCAGACCGATCGTGATGTCCAGAAAATTATCGGGATCCGTTTTCCGGTAAGGCCCACCTTGAAGAACAAAGACGGTACCGCTGTGATTTTCAGGAGAAGAGCTCAGGATGGCGATGGCCCCCTCTCTGGCCGCCATTGCTTTAAGTCCGTTCACGACATTTCTTGGAATGATGTTCTGTGCCCTGCCTCTTTCCATCCTCCTGCGGTAGGCCGCCGTATCTTCCGCCATGGTCGCTTCACTCAGTTTCTGAAGGTCTTCATCACTTCTGCGCAGGATGGCCGGTCTGTTGCTATGGTCATAGGACATCAGTTCGTCGAAGATCAAGATCTTATCTTTCAGTTTGCCTGCATATTTAGCGAGGTCAGCTGAATCCTTTGCGGAGATGAGCATGACCTCTCCACTTCTCGGTCCGTTCGTTCCGGCTGTCCATGTTTTTGGATAGGCGATAAGTGACCGATACCAGGGTGAGGTCATGGCTACATAGGATTTTTCAAGGTCCCATCCCTTTCCAAATTCACCCCATGGATCGAGCCTGGCATTTTTCAATCCCCAGGATGTCATTTGTCTGATGGCGTAATCCGCCGCTCTTTTGAATCCATAGGAGTTGGTGACCCTCGGTCCATTGGCATCCGTGACATGGAAGGCGATGTCCATGACTTGAGAATTGGTCAAGCCTTCTTTTCTGATCTTATTGATGACATTCATGTCGATCTTTTCCTGTTGCGCATACGTTGCATGCATGCACATGAAAAAGAGACAACCGACAAAATTTATAGTCTTAAACATGATATGTTTTTAATGCTTGAGCTGATCGTTATTTTATGACTGATACATCAAATGAATAGGTGCCACTTCCTGCCATTATCACGCGGCTCTTCCCATTTGATTCAATTGATTTGATGCCTGCTACTTTTTCAAGTGGTACGCCTTTCTCTGTAATCGTGGCACCAGCTGGGGCAGGAATATGGATCGTTGCCTTTGTATTTGCCGGCACGGTAAACTCAAGCGTCAGACCTTGTCCTTTTTTCTGCCATGCTGATTTAATGGTTCCATGCACCGTTTCAACGGACGATTTCACCCAATCAAGATCATGATCCGGGATATATGGCTTGATGGTGAAATGTTTAAATCCGGGTGATTTTTCATCTGTGTTGATCCCCGCGAGTACCGTGTAAAACCAGGGATCTATGGCCGCTCCAAGTACTACGTGATTTTGCGAACCTCCGCCTGACCACGACTCAGTAATCGTTGTGCGCCCATCCCTGAGAAAATAACTCCAACTCGGAAAATCCTTTTTCATGGTCATTTCCCAGACGAGGTCTTCGCGACCTTTCATGGTCAGCAGGTCGATCAGGTATTTTGTGCCCATGTATCCCGTGGTAGGATGCACTTTATTGGAATCCACAATATCTCTGATAAGCGTGTTGAAGACGGCGTCTTCAGCGCCTTCAGGGATCATCCCAAAGAACAGTGGCCATGTTTGTGCGGCCTGCGACTTGTCATCGTAATATCCAAGTTGACGATTGAAAAATTTCTGATTGAACGCATTCAATATTTGCAGCGAAAGGGCTCCCAATAATTTTTGATCATCTTTTTTGCCGAGCACTGCTGCAATGCTTTCCATTACCTTGATGTCGTGATAGTAAAACGCGGTACTGATGGATAGGGGAAGTCCAGATCTTCCTTTAAATCCCTTGGCAAGGGAGAGGTGATCACCCCATTGGGATTGCTGCAGATAGCCAATCATATGAGGATAGATCTTTAGTTCGCCGAAGAGCGGATTTTCTCCGGCCTCTTTGGGTTTAACATCCGTACGTCCCTGTGTGGCGAGGTAATTCAGGTAGCGTAAAATTGAATTATAATTTTCTTCGAGTACAGCGGTATCATTGTAATGTAAAAACTGATACCACGGCATGATGACAAATGCCGAGCTCCACACCATGTCTTCTTCGATGCCGGCACGGGGTACGATATCACTGATCCTTCCCAGGTTATCCTGTTGGTCGCGATAGTCCTGGAACCATTTTCTATAGATCCTTTGGATATCGACATTCAGCATGGCCTGCTGAGCAGTCATCAGGGCATCAGCACCCCATCCCTGACGTTCGGGCCGCTGAGTGTCATCTGTAGGCACACCCATTTGGATATTGGATCGCTGAGATTGAACGGTAGCGTAGTGTATGCGGTTGATGAGATCATTGCTGCTTTCAAAAACACCCGTAGGATTGACGGAGCTATGTGCGAAGCGGCCTTCAATGGCATCTTTATTGGGTTTGCCGGGGAATCCGGTCACCTGCACATATTGGAATCCATGATAGGTGAAGCGCGGCTCAAATACTTCGG
>JBEEMB010000213.1:0-6796 GCA_041167815.1 Bacteroidota bacterium
TCGCTGCTGTCCAGAACCAGGGCTTTGAGGTAACACTGGGTACGAGAGGTACGGTGTCGGGTTTCCGTTATAACGTGAGCGGTAACTTCGCCTACACCCAGAACAAGGTGACCAAGTTCCGAGGCAAGCTCGTGGAAGGTTATGTTACGGATGCAACCGGTCTCAAGGTGTTCCAGTCGAATCTGAGTGCCGTTTATAACTCCGGTGCCCTTGAAGACAAGCAGATCAACGAGCATTATATTTACAAGGTATATCGCGGTACTGGCACATACTTCAACACCGACGGTTCCGTCAATATCAATGGTGGTCCTAAGGATGGTATGCTGCGCACGGCTGACGATCTGAAATGGGCGCAGGCCATGCTGGCTGCAGGTTACAGATTGCGTCCGGGTAACTCTATCCGTAGGGATGCCATTTGGTATGGTGATCTGCTGTATGCTGATCTGAACGGAGATGGTGACTATGGCAACTCTTTCGATCGCACCTTCACAGGTACTTCGGGATTGCCCAAATTCATCTTTGGTTTAAATGGTGATGTAAGCTGGAAGCAATTTGATATTTCCTTCATCTTTTCAGGAGCAGCCGGACATCAGTTCCAGTTTGCGAATGTGAATGGTTTCAACGGATCTTCTGTTGTTTGGGGCAATCATGTGACTGCTGAAGTAGCTGCTGATCGTTATTATTTCAATGATGCCGATCCGAATGATCCGAAGAATAAAATCAACGGCAAGTACACCCGCCTCAAAGTGGCTGATGGTCAAAACACAGTAGCCTCTGATTGGTGGCTGTACGATGCCACGTGGGTGAAGCTCCGTAACCTGCAACTCGGCTACAACCTGCCGGCTTCTCTGGCTAAAAAGGCCCTGATACAGCGTGCCCGCGTGTTCTTCAGCGGAGAGAACCTGTTTATGATCACGCCATTCCCGGGTCTGGACCCTGAGATGGGCACCGGATTCACCTACCCGACCATGAAACAGTATGCCCTGGGTCTGAATCTCACTTTCTAAGCATCTAAAAGATTACACACATGAAACGTATCATCATATCCCTTTCCCTGATCTCCCTGGTGCTGGGCGGCTGTAAGAAAGACCTGTTGGACACCACGCCTTATGACCAGCTCAGCAGTGAGAATATGTGGTCAACCGACAACCTGACCGTATTGGGTGTCAATGCGATTTACAGTGCCCTGCGTCTCGGCCAGAATACCGGCTCTGCTTCCGGCGTAGAATTATATCAGTATGATCGTTGGGCCGTGGCCGGCATGCAGCGGGATGGAACAGATCCCATGCTGTTGGGTACCATCACACCGGGTAACGCATTGTTCAGTACGAACTGGCGTAACTACTACGAAGGTGTTATTCGCGCCAACGATGCCATCGCCAACATTCCGAAGAAATCACCCTCTCCGGATGCCAAAAAGGCGCGCCTGATTGCAGAATCAAAGCTGCTCCGGGCTTATTTCTACTTTCGTCTGAACCAGGTATGGAAGGGTGTCCCGATCTATTTGGAACCTTTTGCCTATACCGAAGCCACCAAGCCTCGTAATACTGAGCAGGAAGTATGGGCTCAGGTCATCAAGGACCTGACCGAAGCCATCAATGAACCCAACCTGCCTAATAAATACGCCAAGGGGAATATTGATTACGGACGTGTCACCAAAGGGACCGCTTATGCCCTGCGCGGGAAGGCTTATTTGTATATGGAGAAATGGGCGGAAGCTGCTGCAGACTTCGCACAGGTCATGACCGCTGGATACAAGCTTCATCCTGACTTCCGCACCCTCTTCAAAGAGGCCAACGAGCAGTCTGATGAGATGATCTTCAGCATCCAGAATACGGGCATTGTGAACCTTGGTTCTACTACCCAATTCTTCTGCGGCACGCGTTCCTCCTTTGGCTCCTGTTGGAACACTTACATAGTTTCCCCCAACGGTGTCGATCTTTTCGAGAACACAGATGGCAGCAAATTCGACTGGGACAAGGTGATTCCGGGTTTCAAAGCCATGAATACCCGTGCCCGTCAGGTGTATTTCCTGCGCGACAATATGACGACTGCTGAGCGTACCGCCCGTCAGAACCTGGGTGCGGATATGACCAAATATCTGGCCACCGGCAATGAAGCGCGGATCAGGGCAGCTTTCGCAAACAGGGATCCCCGTTTGGATGCATCCGTCATTACTCCCTACTCGACCTACAATGGTGTGTTCAGCAACCTGCCGGCTACCGTTACCAGCCGTTTCCCCTTCCGTGCGGAAGCGGCCACGAACGGAGACCTCCGCACAGATACCCAGGCTGAATTCTACTATCTGCACCGCAAGTTCGTATACGAAGGAAACGCAGAACTCCTCAACCGTGCCTTTGGTCCAATAGACTTCCCCATCATCCGCTATGCTGACGTCCTGCTGAACTGGGCAGAAGCGCTGAACGAGGCAAACGACGTCACCGGCGCCATCGCCAGGGTCAACGAAGTGCGTGCCCGTGTCGGTATGCCTGCCCTGCAGCGTACCGATGCCACCAAGCCGACCTTCGTAACCGGACAGGCTGATCTGCGCGAACGTATCCGCAACGAACGCCGTGTGGAATTCATCAACGAAGGCGTCAACTACTTCGATGAGCTCCGCTGGAAGTCGTGGAAGTCAACCAAATTCGACGGAGCCAACGGCCTTCGCAGTATTTGGGGCGCTAACATTGCCAACTATACCTGGGGTGGTGATCATTTCTACACCTGGCCTATCCCTCAGGCCGAGATCCAGATCAATCCGAATCTGACCCAGAATCCGGGCTGGCCGAACTAATCATCCTATGAGGACAGGGGGCATGAGTTAACACATGCCCCCTCCTTTTTTAAATTCATATTCACTTCTCGGGTTATGAGAAAGTATCTCATCTACGGACTGTCGTCTCTTGTCTGGCTGGCATCGTGCAAAAAAGAACAGGCTCCTGCTCCCAATCCCACACCTACTCCCAATCCTACCGTCACGGATACACGATTTCCCGTGAACCTGTTGGTGGATTCGCTGATGCTCGAGGAAATCCGGGCGACGGCACTCACCAATCCAGATATGGCCGATGGTGTGACGAGCATCATCATGAGTCCGGCTGCCTCGGCGCTTTCCCGTTCGCCGCAGACATACCTAGAAGGCAATAGCACCAATTTTGATGAAATCTCTTCGCAGGGAAGGGATATGCGTGCATTGGCTGTGAGGTGGCTGTACACCTACCGTACGGCACCGGATGCCGCCAAGCCCTATTTCGACAAGATCGTGGCCAATCTACTGGCTTGGGTGAACGCAGGCAACCGCGTGGCCAATCCTATCCACTCTCCCAATGAGACGAGTTATCTTGGATTTTATGAGGCCTATTCCGTCGTGCGCAGTCGTATGACCGCTGCTGACCGCACAAAAGTGGATGGCTGGATCAGTGCACGTGCCACTGCCTATCGCAACTATCCTGCGCGTGTCAACAACTGGGAAACCATTCGCCTGAACCTGGTCTACTATTTCGCTTATATCCTGAATGACCAGACGCTGAGAGCTGCTGCCGATAATTCATACACTACCCTGCTTAATGTCAATCTGATGGCAGGTGGAAAGTCTGAGGACCTTATCAATCGTGACGCTTTCGCCTATCATGCCTACAACCTCTTGTTTTATGCGCGCATCCTGCGCGTCAAGGCACTGTACGAAGGTTCTGCCACCATGCAGACCTTAAAAAACCGAAAGAATAACATCAATGTATCCCTGCAGGACATGATGGATTACTGGAGACCCTTCCTGATCAATCCAGCGAACAATGTCCATCTGGAATTTGTGAACACCCAGTATGCGCCCGACAAGACGCGGTCGGATTACAACAAGCCCTACGTGCCTTCCAGTTCCATTTATGTGCTGGAAGAATTATTCTATTCATTTCCGGAATCCAAAAACTATGTGGTCGCCATACAACCCACCGCCGCGCGTCATAATATGCGTCTGAGTGGCTTCCTGTATTGGCCGAAATAGTCTAAGTTGTAAAGAGATTAAAGAAAACCATATGAAATTATTCCTCCATGCATGTGTGGCAGCCATGCTGCTACTTTCAACGGGCCCCGCCAGTGCCCAGAAAGGCCTGCTCGCCAAGCGGCTTGCAGGTCGGGATGTGGCGACGCTCCTTCTCCCGGCTTCCAAATGGGTGACCTATCCGGCATATACTGACCGCGCCGGTTGGGATAAGCTCACAGGATCCCGTCGGGCAGCGATCATCAAAGACGCTGAGAAATTTCTAAATTATGAATGGAAAGTGGTGAAGGCCACGGATTATCTGGCATTTGAGCGTACCGGCAATCGGGACATCATGCAGAATCCCTTCGGTCAGAACAACACTGCCCTCGCCAACCTCTTCATCGCCGAACTCGCCGAAGGCAAGGGTCGTTTCATGGATCAGATCATCAACGGGGTATGGCATACCTGCGAGATGAGCACCTGGGTGTTGTCTGCACACCTGCCTGTGCAGCGGTCAAAGCGCTCACTCCCCGATGTCGACGAAACGATCATCGACCTCACCTCCGGTGATCTTTCTTCTATGATGTCGTGGATCCATTACTTCATGTCCGGCGCTTTCGACAAAGTGAATCCGGTGATCTCCGCCCGCATCCGGAAGGAAGTGAAATCCCGCATGCTGGATCCATATCTCCAGCGTTCCGACTTCTGGTGGATGGCCCTCTCCGGCAATCCGGATCAGATGGTCAACAACTGGAACCCTTGGTGCAATTTCAACGCACTTACCAGCTTCCTGCTGATGGAACCCGATCCAAAACGCAGGGCTGAAGGGGTCAGGAAGTCCATCGCCTCCACCGAGAAATTCATTGATTACACCAAGGACGATGGCGCCTGTGAGGAAGGACCTTCCTATTGGGGACACGCGGCCGGCAAGATGTATGATTACCTCCAAATCCTTTCTTATGCCACCGGTGGCAGCGTGGATATCTTCCAGGAACCCAAGATCCGCAACATGGGTGAATACATCGCGCGCTCATATATCGGCGACGGATGGGTGGTGAACTTCGCGGATGCTTCTGCCAAAGGCGGCGGCAATGCGAGTGTGATCCACCGTTATGGAAAAGCTGTGGGAAGTACGGAGATGATGTCCTTTGCGGCCTATCTTGACCGCCGCAGCCCGCACCGAGGGATCGAAGAGCGCGATTTGTTCCGCGCACTGGAAGGCTTACAATATGATGCCGATCTGGACAAATCAACGCCTGCCATGTCCACTGCCGCTTGGTCGTGGTACCCGCAGACCGAGTTCTGCTACATGCGCGCCGGCGATGCCTTCTTCGGCGCCAAGGGCGGCTACAATGCCGAAAGCCACAACCATAACGACGTTGGCAGCTTTGTCTACTTTGTAAAAACCACGCCGATTTTCGTGGATGCCGGGGTAGGCACCTATACCAAATTCACTTTCAGTAGCCAGCGCTACAATATCTGGACCATGCAGAGTGATTACCACAACCTGCCCATGATCAATGGTGTGTCGCAAAAGGATGGCCGGAGCTTCCGTTCCCGTCAGGTGTCATTCGACAGTACCCGCAGAACGCTGAGCCTGGACATTGCCGGGGCCTACCCATCGGGTGCTTCCGTCAAATCATGGAAGGTGGATTATACCATGTCTGCTGATGGCAGTTTGGAGATACGTCATGGTTTCGAGCTGTCTGAAGCCAAAGCAGCACATCGCCTGAACTATCTCTGCGCGGTGCAGCCTGAAATGCCGGCACCCGGTGTGATCCGCTTGAAGAACGGCAATGCTGCTGTTGAGATGACCTATGATGCGAAAGCCTTCGAACCATCTGTGGAGAAGGTTGCGATCGATGATGTACGTCTGAGCCGCGTTTGGGGCGATGCCCTTTACCGTCTGACCCTGAAGGCGTTGAAATCAACGACCAAGGGCAAATACAAAATCTCCGTAAAACCTGTTTGACCCAACCCATAATACCCCAAAATGAAAAAGAACATCCTGTTGCTCCTGGCCGGACTCTGTGTCCTGCAGCTTTCACAGGCACAGCCGCTCTCCGGTGAAAAGCTCCGGGCCAAATTACGCGAGAACCTTGCACTGGCGCAAACCCAGTACAAGCTGCTGCATGCCAATATCCCGGCCGACCGCATGCCGCAGAACTTCGATATCAAGTCCGGTACGATGAAGACCAGCGATACCAAATGGTGGTGCAGCGGGTTCTTCCCCGGCACGCTCTGGTACCTGTATGAATATGGAAAGGACAAGGAGGTCCTGAACATCGCCGAGGCCCGTCTGAAGCAGATGGAGCCCATCAAGCATTTCACCGGCAACCACGACCTGGGCTTCATGATGTACTGCTCCTATGGCAATGCCTACCGCATCACCGGCCGGCCGGAGTTCCGCAAAAGCATTGATACGGCGGCCATGTCGCTCGCCACGCGTTACCGTCCCTCGATCCAGTCGATCCAGTCCTGGGATTCCAGCAAGAATTTCAAGTGCGCCGTGATCGTCGACAACATGATGAACCTCGAGCTGCTGATGTTTGTCAGCAACAACGGGGGCGATAAGCGTTTCCGCGACATTGCTGTCACGCATGCCAATACCACGATGGAACGCCAGTTCCGCCCGGATAACGCCGCTTATCACGTGCTGGATTACAGCCTCGCCAATGGCGGCAAGCTCTTGCGCAAGACCACCTGGCAGGGGGCACATGACACCTCTGCCTGGGCACGCGGCCAGGCCTGGGCGATATACGGATACACGACGATGTTTCGCATGACGAAGGATCAGCGATATCTGGATCAGGCCCG
>JBEEMB010000307.1:0-3283 GCA_041167815.1 Bacteroidota bacterium
CCGTGGGGTTGTTGGGAGAGCACAACCAGATGATGCGGGTATCGGCATCCACTGCGGCTTCCATCGCTTCGAGATCGAGCTGGAACGACTCCGTCAACGCCACTTTACGAACCGCCACATCATTGATATGCGCGGAAACTTCGTACATCCCATAAGTGGGCGGACAAACGATCACGTTGTGCCGGCCAGGTTCGCAAAAGGCACGAAAAAGAATATCGATCGCCTCATCGGAACCATTGCCGAGGAAAATATGCGCCGGGGCGATCCCCTTTATCTGCGACAACTTTTCCTTCAATGCCTGCTGATGCGGATCAGGATAACGGTTGTACCATTTGAGCAGCGGGGAACCCAGACTGTTTTCATTGGCATCCAAAAATACCTTCGCTTCACCTGTGAACTCATCACGGGCGGATGAGTAAGGTACCAGATTCCTGATGTTTGGCCGTATGATGCTATCAAGATCGAACATGGTAAATGATTGCCGTTTGATATTTATTTTCCCTCATCCCGGATCGCTTCCAGTCTAATGTCCACCGCCCGGGCATGCGCTTCAAGTCCTTCGGCACGCGCCATGGCGGTCACCACCGGACCCACGTTCAGAAGTCCTTCCGCAGAGATCCGCTGGAAAGTGACCTTCTTCACAAAGCTGTCAAGACTGACACCGCTGTAAGCGCGGGCATAGCCGTTGGTGGGCAGGGTGTGATTGGTACCGCTGGCATAGTCTCCGGCACTTTCCGGTGTGAGGTGCCCGAGGAAAACCGAACCTGCGGCTGTGACCTGATCCGCCCATCGTCCCGCATCCTGGCAGGCGATGATCAAATGTTCCGGGGCGTAGGCGTTAACGAGTTTCATCCCGGTCTCCAGTGAATCAACACAAACAGCCTTGCTGTTGGAGAGGGCCTGCAACGCGAAATCGCGGCGGCCGAGCCTGGCCACCTGTCCGTCGACAGCTATCATGGTTTGCTGGATGAGTGAGAGATCGTCGCTGACCAGCAATACCTGTGAATCAGGGCCGTGTTCGGCCTGGGACAACAGATCGGCAGCTACAAATTCCGGATTGGCCGTTCCGTCAGCCATCACGCAGACTTCACTCGGACCTGCGGGCATATCAATCGCCACGCCTTCAGACTGGGCCAGGCGCTTGGCGGCTGTGACATATTGATTACCTGGTCCGAAGATCTTGTCCACGGCAGGAATCGTCTCCGTTCCATAGGTCATGGCCGCAATCGCCTGGACGCCGCCTGCCTTGAAAATGCGATGCACCCCCGCCAATTTCGCGGTGAAAAGGATCGCGGGATGCAAAGAACCTGATTCATCAGGCGGCGAACAGAGGATCACTTCCGGACACCCTGCGAGCTTTGCCGGGATGCCGAGCATGAGGATGGTGGAAAACAAAGGTGCCGTTCCTCCCGGAATATAAAGTCCAACCTTGCCGATCGGCAGGGAACGGCGCCAGCAGGAAACCCCGGGCATCGTTTCCACTTCCGGTTCACGGTGCAACTGGGTTTCATGGAATCGCCGGATATTGTCTGCCGCCTGGCGGATGGCCGCTTTCAGGTCTTCATCCAGCATCTTCTCAGCCGTGCGGATTTCCTTCGTCGTCACTTCCGATCGCCTCAAAGAAACCCCGTCAAAGTCTTTGGTGTACTTACGCAGGGCTTTGTCGCCCCTGCGACGTACCGCGTCCATGATCTTGGCAACGGTGCGATCCAAACCCTTCTTTTCCAATGCGGGCCGGGTGATGATCGATGGCCAGTCGTTGATATCAGGCCGTTCTATGATCTGCATATCGATTACCGGATGATTTATATTTATATTTATTTTCAGATGTCATGACAAACATCACATGACCATCTTCTCGATCGGGATCACCAGGATGCCCTCTGCTCCGGCAGCCTTCAATCTTTCAATCCGATCCCAGAATTCATCTTCGTTCAGCACGCTGTGCACGCTGCTCCATCCGCTTTCCGCGAGGGGAAGCACCGTCGGACTTCGCATCCCCGGGAGCAAAGCGATGACCTCCTGCAGACGATCGTTGGGTGCGTTGAGCAGTACATATTTATTGCGCTTCGCCTTCTTGACCGACTGAATACGGAACAACAGGCGGTCGAGCAACTGCAATTGCTCCGCGCTCAATCCCTCGTTTCGGACGAGTACGGCCTGCGATTGCAGAATCGTCTCCACTTCCTTCAAGCCGTTCATGAACAAGGTGCCTCCGCTGCTGACCAGATCGGCCACGGCATCGGCCAGGCCGATGCCCGGAGCGATTTCCACGGAACCGCTGATCTCATGGATCTCCGCTTTGATGCCGTTACGTTCAAGATACTGCCCGACCAAACGTGGATAGCTGGTGGCGATGCGCCGTCCGTCCAGCGATGCCGCACCCTGCCATTCTTCAGCCCGCGGAACCGCGACAGACAACCGGCATTTCCCGAAGCCAAGTTTCTCGACAACCTCTACGGTTTTGCCCTTCTCGATCAACACATTCTCTCCCACGATGCCAATATCAGCCACCCCGTCATGCACATACTGGGGGATATCATCATCCCGGAGGAAGAAAACTTCAATGGGAAAATTGTCCGATTCCGTCCGCAGACGATCCTTCACGTTGCGCAGCTCTATGCCGCATTCCTTGAGCAATGCAACTGAATCCTCGTACAGTCGGCCTGATTTCTGGATGGCGATCCTGAGTTTTGACATCTGACTCGTTTTAGTCCTTAGCTTGGTCAAACAAAAAAGGCTTACGCAACCGTAAGCCTTTGATTATCGTGATACATACCACAATGGCTTACCGGATTGGCAAGGCATGGTGATGATGTATATTATTATTCGTTTTCACCTTGCAAAGGTACATAATCCCTTCTTTTCCTCCAAAAAAATAGCAGCTGATGGATAACGGAAATCGCTAGTTTTACGTCATGCGTCTGATGAGCCCATCCTATCTGATCGCCCTGTTCCTTTTGTCGATCTTCAATGACCTGCATGCGCAGGAATTGACGTTACAGGACCTTTGGAATACCGGGGCTTCGGCACAGATCATCCCGATGGATGAGCGTAAGGTCACACAACAAGGCGTATCTCTGATCAGTGAAAGGGTCTGGGTAGACCTGTTTCCTGGATTTGCCGTGGTGAAATCCGTATTCAATTTCGCCAACCAAACGGATCAAGCGATACGCATCAAAACCGGGTACCCCGTCCGCGGACAATTTCCAACGGCCATTCCGGCCCTCGCACATTTTGATGATGCGCGCGGGCTGAAGATCTCTGTAAACGGGCAACCCGT
>JBEEMB010000327.1:0-4517 GCA_041167815.1 Bacteroidota bacterium
ATGGCGCCTTTAAGCAGCAGGTTTATCACCGGCGCCATGCCCACGGCTTCGGCCTCACGCCGCACCTTCATCCAGCTGCACCAGTCACGCAGCTTGCCCAGATGTTGTAGTATGTTTTGCGACTGCTGCACTTTCCGCTCAAACCAATCCTTTCCTGCGGGAAGTGCACCTGCGGGATCAAACTCCAGATGGGCAGACAGTTCCCGGTCGATGGAGCGAACTTCGGCCAGGGTTTGTACCGCCGCGACAGCAAAAGGTTGATAGCGCTGCGTCCAAACAACCGCCCCTTCTGCGAGCTGCGCGACGATCTCTTCACGCCAGCGTGTCATGGACGGGATGTCCGGCAACAAGACCGCAGCAATGCGGAGGAGGGAGGAAAAAGTCTTGACAATTGATTCATAAGTTGCCCAGTCCGTGTCCACGCCCTGCCAACGACTGCCAAAGATGCGCGACATGACCGTGTTCGCCCGCTCAATTTCAGCCGCACGCTTTCGGTACTCCTCGATCCTGAGCAGGATATCCGCCACATCTTCAGGTACGGGACCACGGTTCAGCGATAGCCGACGCAGACTCTTCATGATTCGACTCCGGGTGAGATATCTCGGCAGGAACCACTGCTGGTCCGACTTCTGCCATTCGTGGTACAATGTGTTACCGTCTAGAGACCGCCATTCGGGCTTGAAATGGTCTGACAACTGCTGGGCGTACTGACGGGCAGCGAAACCTGTTTCCGCCAGCTTCAGGCATTCCGCCACAAAAGCATCTGTTCCGCCTTCCATGCGCATGAGCGCTATGGGCATCTCCGGCACGGAAGCCAGGAGATATGCCATCTCCGTCAGCCGGTCGATGTCTTCCTCCGTTCGGATGGTCACCGGCAACCCGAGTGCATACATTAGTTTGGCGGTCTGCTGCCGCAGGCGATCGAGACGATCGGGGATGGCCTGCAGTTTGCCGGCAACAGTCTCCCGCAGTGTCTGCGAGTAATTGGACAGGCCGAGATCCTGTAACGGGTGATTCCGCACATCTCCCAACAATCGCAGCACGGTTTCCAATGCTTCACAGCGTTCGTGGATCGTGGTGAGATCGGCGGCAGAGAGGCTTGATACCCAGGCCGTATCGAATGATACATCCACGGGAACACCCGAATGAGGCATGTATCGGGAGATAGCATCATAGACGGAAAGACCCGAGGGGCCTGGCCGGTGCAGGGAATTGGCATACGCGGCCAACGCTGCGTCCAAGGCTGAGATACGCTGCGCATCCTGCTCGAATTGCGGTGGCGTGGGCACAGCAGGTGTTTCGATCATCGCCTTGAGCTGCTTGAGGACGGCGGTCTTCCGGGCTTTATTGCTGTGTAGTTCCAGACAGACCTCACCCAGCCCGATCTCGGCGAGGCGTTTCTGCACAACTTCGAGGGCAGCCATCTTCTCGGCTACGAACAATACCCTTTTCCCACGGTAGAGTGCGTTGGCGATGATATTGGTGATGGTCTGCGATTTTCCGGTACCCGGCGGTCCGTGCAGGATGAAGCTCTCCCCCGCCACCGCGGCACGGATCGCTTCCATCTGACTGCCGTCGGCGACGATGGGGAGCAGAATGTCCGGCTGTTTTTCAATGTCCTTTTTTGCAGCTGATACCGGAGGCTGCCATTGCAGGCGGCTCTCCAGCAGACTGCGGACCACCTTGTTATCTGCAATGCGATCGGCATGCTGGTGGATATCATTCCACATGACGAACTTGCTGAAGGAGAAATGACCAATGAAAGCCAGCTCCTCTACATCCCAACGAGGCTGGGTGCGTATCGCATGCCGGAAAAAATTCAATGATGTCCGAACATCCACGCCCTGTCCATCACGGGGCAGTTCTCCGAGGGCCGACACATCCACCCCATGGTCTTGCCGAAGCATCTCCAGCAGGGTGATGTTGGCAAACGTGTCCTCTTCCCTCGACCGGATGGCGAAGGATTTCTGACCGCTCCGCCGGAGGATCTCCACCGGCATCAGCAAAACGGGTGCATAGCGGGGGCGCTCACTGGAAGCCGTCTCATACCAGCGCATCACCCCAAGGACCAGGAAAAGCGTATTGGCACCGTTCTCTTCAATGGCCATTTTGGCACTGCGATAGAGCTCGGTCATAGAACGGCTCATATCCACTTCGGGGAGATGACAGCGGATGCGCTTCTGTTGAAGCTCCTGTTGCAGGGTGGTCGATCGCGGATCGGCAGTATGCATTTTACGCCAGATGGCGCCATCCTTGGCCAGTCCCTCGAACTCCGGCAAGGCGGGTAACAGTTGCAGTTCTTCGCTGTTGGCGAGCATATCTTCGATGTCCGACAGCTGCGGATTTGCCAGCTGTACCAACCCGCGCGTGATGCGCATACTCAGCAGACTGTTGCGCAGCGATAAGTCCAGCAGTCGCCGCTCCCAGATCTGCTGCCTCGAATGCCCGAGCGCAGATCGCTCACCGGGCTTTACATCCGGGGTGATATCCAACGGACGTTCGTGATCCGTTCGCAAAGGCGCCGGTTCTTCCACCACCCATCCGTCCGCCGTCAATGTACGGAGAGGGAGCGGCCGAATCTGCGCGCCCCGCGCACGTTTGACATCCAGGAATATCTGGAAGTCCTCCGGCACCAGCATCAGCCGGTCGGCGGCATCCACGGCGGCATCGAAAGTGGTGGAGGATCCCCGGTTTATACCGGTGGCCTCGAATAATACGATATCGTGGATGCCGGCAGCCGTGCGTTTGGTAAGCAAGGTCGCGTCGTCGAGCACCGGATCCGGAAATGTTTCCTCGGTGAGCCAAACACCCGCAAAGGCATGGCCCCGGGTGAAAACGATGAGGGGATTGAGTCCCGCAGCCTCTGCGCAGGATGCGTATAAAAGACTCATATCCAAACAATTGCCCATACCCTGACTGAAGATTTGGTCGCTCAGTCGGATGCGCTGGCCTGAAGCCTCAAAGGAGGGTGGGGCCGATACGTAGGTGATATCGTATTCTGAGAGCGCCTGATAAATCGCGGCGGCCTGTTTGCGGACACGGTCGGGGTTGCGGGTCTGATATTCGTCAAGTACCGGTCTGCCCGTCCAACTACCCATCAATGCAGCGGCACGAAGCAGTACTTCCTGAACGCGGGGATGATTGGGGGTGATGAATGCGGCCGTCAGCTCAGGCATTACAGACAAGCCCTGCCATTGGTCAAAGGCCAATACGCGGATGTCTCGCTCACTCGTATGCAGGATGGTGCCGTCTTCGGTCGATAGTTCCGCCATCAGGATGCCGGAGACACCTTCTGTTAACGTCGCCAGTTCCTCCCATCGCAAGGGGATGGGCAGTGGCCCAGAATGCCAGACACCACCGGAAGGCAGCGGATCGATATGAATGGAATGGTCAAGGAATATCTCCGGGGAGATCTGCAGGCGCAGGATCAAGGGTTCGGAGATGGTCGCCCCTTCATTCACCAGCCGGATATCGCGGACCAGCGGGATGCGGTGCTGCTGGAGGGCCGCGTTAACGGACGGTGTGGTGGTGAGACTTATGGATATGGACATATATGTCGGAAATTACTGTTTTTTCAGGTTAGAAGCATGGAAATCGACCGTGTTATTTCCTCCCGCCAACCTTCGCAATCTGTTGTATCTCTGCCAACTACAACATGAGATGATGATACAGGCCACGGCCTAGAACAAGAATAGTAAAATGATCGTTCATCCTTCACCGCCATCAATTTACCCTTTCCCCATTCCTCCAAATACAGATAAAGTTTTTTGTCAGATCGATCACAAACAGCCGAGCTGACCACCACTTTTTAAACTCGAAACATATCATCACCAATGCCCCATGTATATGAGCCACTGGATTTTGTGTAGATAACGAAGAATGGAGGCCGTATGTTATCCTGTGTGGCCATCTGGCTAAAGATCAATGTCCACCTGATCAGTTTCACAACCCAAAATACCATACACATGAGTAAGATCCGACCTCACCATGCGCTCACATTTCAACCTAAAGAGGTAATCAAACGGTAAAAAATTGAAGTGAAACAATCATTTTATGCAAATATTGCATGGATTGTATATTATAAAAAAGATGTTCAAATTTTGTCTCAGAATTCCGTACCGCAATAGTTAAACTACAATGAAAACAACTTCCGAGACATCCGGCAGCGCAAAAAGACCGCTGTTCAAATCAGTATTGTTTTCCTTTATACTGGTTTGTGTGTTGCTCCTTTTTATGGAGATCATCGCATCATCATTCGTGTTCCACAGATACCACGATAATATATCGGAAAGTCTCCAGACCGGGCACAGATCGGCACTCGGCACGATGTTCAAAAAATTGTTGTCATTCCGGGAGAGAGCCGACTTTATCGCAAAATCTGCAGACCCGGAACCATACCGTGGCCCCGACAGTGTACATGGATTCAGAATCAATCCGGGCAGTTACGTGCTTACCTACAGGAAAAGACATTTCGATACCATCCAGCAATTCAAATTCCATGTCACCGTCAACGAAGA
>JBEEMB010000073.1:0-4570 GCA_041167815.1 Bacteroidota bacterium
CCGGACCTCCCGGAGGCAGTTGTGAAAGACAACGCCGCCATGATGGAAATCCAGTGGCTGATGCCGCTGATCGCCGTGGCAGAGATCATCGGGGGACTGCTCCTACTCCTGAAGCGCACCAGGCCAATGGGGGTGCTGGTGATTTTCCCCGTGATGGTGGGCATATTGCTCGTGCACCTGTTCGTGATGACGGATGGACTGCCCATCGCCCTGGTACTATGGGGGATCATGGGATGGCTGATCTATGAATACAGGGATAAGTATCTGGTGCTGATCGGCAAGTAAACCATCTTCCGGTCAACATGAAATAAATGTGAAGACGACGCCGTTCTTCCATTGTATTTATTTTTGCATCGAAATCAAATGCTGACAATCAATCGTCCACACATGAAAAAATCCTTCCTGCTGTTCGCCACCCTCTTGCTGGCCCTGCTCGTCCGGGCCGACAAGAAGATCACCCTGAGCGCATCCCCGGCACAGGCCTCCATCTTCCAGATCGGAAAGGATGGCAAGGAAGTGTTGCTGGGCGTGGGTAATGCCGTCATCAAGGTAGATAAGGATCTCCCCTTCAAGATCGCCGTACGGCTCGAAGGCTACAAGCCCGTCTTCAAGACGTATGTGAATGCCAAGAACGTGGATCTTCCAAAGGAGGACCGGATCCTGTTGGAAGACCGACTCGTGAAAGTGACGGCGCAGCCTTATGATGCGCGGATCTTCCTCAATGGTGTCGATCAGGGTACCAACTCAGGCTGGGTGGAAGTGAGGAAGGACAACTCTGTGACCGTGGAAGTCCGGAAGACGGGTTTCTATACCAAGACCAAGACCTACTATAATCGCTCCGGCATGGACATCCCACCGATCGATGATTTCATCACGCTGAGCGACCGGGCGATGTTTGTGCGCACCACGCCGGCAGATGTGCAGGTGGTGGTCAATGGAAAAAAGATCGCTGAGGGTAACACGGAAATCGTCATCCCGATGCAATCCTGCGTGACTGTGGAATATATGAAAGAAGGATTTGTGACGATCGAGAAGCAATACTGCGCGAAAGATGGGCAGCCGATGCCGCCGGTTTCTGAAAACATCGTACTGAAAGATCGCCAGGTGTCCATTCGCACCACGCCAGTGGATGCCACCATCAAGGTCGATGGCCGGGTGATGGGGAACGGCGAATACCGCGCCCGCATCCCTTTCGGCCAGTGCGTTGAAGTGATCGTGGAGAAATCCGGTTATGTAGCATCCGCCAAGAACTACTGCAACGAAGACAATGTTCAGCCCCCGCCACCGGCCGACCATATCATCCTTACCCTGGATGAGGCCTTCACCAGTTCCGTGCAAAGCGACCAGGCGAACCTGAATTTCACCATCGAAACCAGCAAACCGGAGCAGGATGCGTGGAAGATCCTCAGCCAGATCACGATGAACTATTTCGACAACATCGAGCTGGCAGACCGGGAAACCGGCTACATCCGCACGGCCTGGAATGTCAATAATTTCAAGGATAACACGATCCGGACACGTATCATCGTGAAACAGGCTGACATCGCCCCGCTCAAATACACCATCAAACTCGTCAGCGAGTTCAGTGGCAAGGCGCGCACCAGTGTGAAGGAAGACCAGCTCTTCTTCCCCTGGGATCGCATCCTGAACACCTACAAGGACGTGATCTCCGAGTTTCAGTCGCGGATGAGATGAGTCAGCACAACCTCAAATGTTAGCTTGAACAAAACCATGTAATGCTGATAAGCGCCTTAAAGGACCCGGATTGAAAGATCAGTCAGGACACTATCCATTTTGTGAGGGCTGGATTTGTGGAATTCCGTTGTATTGCGTACTTAGCATTCAATTTATGTCACTTCATACATTGCCCGGATGTCTTTAACATTAGCGTCTTTCAAAAAAGAGTCAGCGGCAGCGCCGGGCAAATCAAATGAATCAACCTCGGCAGTAACTGCCAGCCCTGATCAAAGCAACCTTGACAGTCTTCAGTCCAAGGCTGACGGAAGTGCACAGGTTTCCGGACTGCAGGCATTGGCTGATTCAACCCCGGCGGCTACTCCCACCTCAGCTTCAGGTGTGGACTCGGAACAGGCTGCATCAAGTGCCGCTCCGAAGGAGAAGATAGCTGATGAGGGAACATCGACCTTCATCGAGAAAAAAGTGGCCGGAGGTATTGGTTTGGCGAAAAGTGTGGCTGAAGGGGCCGGAGCGATGGACAAAGCAAGTATGTCCAGTCTCCTTCTTACAGAAGTTCAGGCCGCAGCCCAGGCATTGTACAGTGTCAGGGATCTATATCAAAAACGCGACTGGAAGACAGGAGCTGCCATGATGCTGGATGTCATCAACGGATTCCTCAAAGTCGAAGAAAAGCTCAATAATTTTGGTATTCCCGGATTGACCAGCGCCCTGCCTTTCATCGGAGGTGCGATCACCGGTTTCCGTCAGATGCTGAATGTATCCCGGGTGATGGAATCAATGACCATCCTCGAGCAGGTTATGGCCAAAGTTTCGTTGGATGAGGATGACAAGAAGATCCTAAAGGCCTACCAGAAGGAGCAGAAAATCAGTCAATACAAACATATCACGCAGTCCGTGCTCGGATTTGCACGGTTCGTAGCTGAGTTCTTCGGGGTAGGCACTTTCGTGGCTGTGGCCGAAGGCATGGTTACGGCCGTGTTCATGATACGGGACATGTGGAACGATTCGAAGGAACAGAGCCGGATCAAAGCGCAGAAGCGACTTGGTATAGAAGATATGGAAGATGGGGAAAAAGAACAGGTCTCAGAATTAAGTGATTTGTTCACCACCGAAGAAGATATCGAATACGCCAGGTTGTTAGTGACCGGTAGCAACTTCTCCATCATGAACGTGGTGAGCTTGTACAATGCGCTGGAGACAGAACGCAGTAAGTCGAAGGAGATTCCTCCCGAGCCTACCCAGCAGGCTGCCCAGCAGGCAAGGATACAAGAAATGGAAGGTTCACTGAATGAGGCCCTTGCTCAATATAACAGCGAAATGATGGGGATGGTTCCCCGTTTCGATGGGGTCAAATTCAAGCCTATCACCCTCGATAAAGTGAAATTACTGCACGACTATCATGTGACGTGCATGCATCAGGTGCTGTCTGAAGCAAAGAAAAACCAGGAAGGTGTTGAACTTTCGCTGAAAGGCCTGTATCGGTTTGTAAAAGGTGAAAAGAAAGAGGATATACTGAAAAAAGTATACAAGGGCAAGGTTCCGGAAAAGATAGACATCAAAATAGGGGAACTCACAGCGTCAGAACAGCAGTATTTCTGGGATAAGACACAGACTGCTTTACAGAATGCCATCACTACCCACATATCCAAAATTACCCTCGTCAATGAGATGCGGCAGATCATGCTACGGAACAAGGATACGATCATTCAGGGCATGGTGGCGGGCGGAAGCGATATGTTCACCAGCGAGAAGACCTTCGAACATGATATGAACAGAATTCTAAACACAGTCAACTTATGATAATACCCGTTTCAGAAATCAAAAAGACATTAACAGAGCTTGGGGCCCTGGAGGTAACCGTTCAGCAGGAAGCCAACAACGTGATGTTCCTGTCAATCTTCAGCATCGGCGGTGAGCGTACAGGGGTTTTCCTGATCGCCAGTGAATTGGGGACCCAACTTTTCTGTCAGTTCTTCTCCACCTTCGAACAGGTTTTTGACAAGCCAGGTGTAGATTTCTACGAAGTGCTGGACAAACTCAACACACGCCTGGTAATTGGGCATGTTCAGGTGAAAAAGCAGGGTGAAGATTACATGGTCACATACCGATCGAATCATGTGGGAGATCCTGATGCATTACTGGCCAACCGCAGTTTCCGCAATTTTATCAGTTTCTCTGTGGATATGGTAGGTGCCGTGGCCAATGACATATCCTGAATGAACATTTCGTTCAGGCAGATGCCCCGCTAACATTCCTCATCTCCGCCGCAAGGGCCGCACAAAAGTTGGCCAGCTTCCGGGCATCTTCTTCGGAACCCATGGAAACCATGCATGCCGCATGCATGCCATCATCGGTCATGAGGAAATGTGTCATGTCCAGCTCCTCCTCGTGATCGAACCCCTGCAGACTTGTGCGCCACTGACGGATCAGCTCACCTGCCGGACCTTCCGCAAAACCCCGGGCGATGTCAGGCACACTGCTGCGGATGAAATAATTCTTGATCCCTTCTGCCATCACAGTTTGTGATCCATCAAGGTTTACGGTGGACATGTATTGTTCACCGAAGTGCGCGGCCACCATGCCATCCATCGCCGTTTCCGCCGCCCATTTTACGATATTCCCCAGGAAGCCTTCCTTCGGATCCGGCTTGTATTTATATTCTTTAGGGACGGGCTGCATGAAGATGAAATGACCAGCCGGCAACTTCACATCCGCACTCGTCCAGATCGTGTGACGCTTGGTGACGTTTCGGCTACCTGATTCATCTTCCGTAACAATCACGGAAGACGCCAGCTTCCAATGGATACCGGCCGTCTCGCCTTCCATGTTGTTCGTGTACGACTGCAGCGGCGTGTCGTAAGTTCCTGTCGGA
>JBEEMB010000079.1:0-3714 GCA_041167815.1 Bacteroidota bacterium
CTGAAGCCATCGCTTCCTCCGCATTTCACGCCGATACAGAGTTTATCGAGGGTCGCGGGTCGGCGTTCCATCTTATTGATCTCGGAGAGGCCTTCGAAGGTTTTTCGGATGGCTTCCGCCACGAGTTGTTCCTCGCTTTGAGACTTTTGTTGTTCGAGGATGATGAGTGGCTTATCGAAGCCAGGGTTGTGCTTCAGGAGATCGGCTTTGAAATCCTCTACCTGAAGATGCTGACATCCGAGACTTAAAACCGTGACACCCCCAACGTTTGGATGGTCGGCATACGCTACAAGCAGTTTGGCAAGCACGGCAGAATCCTGGCGGGTACCGCCGCATCCACCCTGATGGTTCAGGAATTTGATGCCATCGACATTGCGAAATGGGCGATCACGATGCGGTGTGCCCGAGGGTGACAGATCTACAGAAGACAGCGTGTCGCCTTGCTGCATGGCTTCAAGCAGTCGGCGGGTGTAGTCCTTGTATTTTCCGGTAACGGCATAGCCTAGTTCGTTATGCATGGCTTCGCGAATCACATCCAGGTTTCTGTTCTCACAGAAAACGGTGGGGATGAACAGCCAGTAATTAGCGGTACCCACGCGGCCATCACTGCGATGATATCCATTGAATGTCCTGCCGGCATATTTTGACACATCAGGTGGTGTCCATGTTGGCTGTGCATTTCGATAGGCGTAGGGTTGGGCGGCATGATGCACATTTTCCGTGGACATGCGACCACCTACCGGAATGTCTGATTGAGCCGTACCGACGAGTACACCATACATGATAACCTCATCACCGGCCTTCATCGGCGTCTGGAAGAATTTATGTTTGGCGGGAATGACTTCCTGCATGGTATAGTCCTGGCCTTCGAAGGAAACCATTTCTCCTTCAGCAAGATCGGTAAGTGCTACGATGACGTTGTCTGCGGGATGTACTTTGAGTACCCTGTGTTTCATGCGTTCAGTTGTTTCAAGGTCTAATGTCATGACCAATTGGCGAGGTCGGGATGGATCCATGCTTCATGATCCATGCCAATTGTGCGGCTACTGCATCGATGAATGCGGAAGACTTTCCCAGGTCATCACCCCAGAGACCCGTTTGGGCGAATGCCTGTTGCACCAGCGCTTTCGGATCATCCTGGATCTTCCAAAGGTCGGCATAAAATGCAGAAAATTCATCCTGCACTTCATATTCATGTCCATCGACGCCACCACGGAATCGTCCGTCGGGTCCTGCTTCCACTTTCATAAAACGCAGGTATGCCGCCATGGCGAAGGCCATCCTTTCGGAAATCATTCCCAGTTGATCCAATGCACGGCGAATGAGGGGGAGATTCCTCATCTCGAGTTTTCGGCTATAGTTGACCGTTATGGAGATCCAGCGGTGGCCGATGTGTGGATTTCTGAAACGGTCTATGACGGAAGATGCATACGCCTGTGCATCCGATACATTGATGTCCGGATGACTCAGGGAGGGGATGATGTCTTCCATCATCAGCTGGCGGACAAACGTACCGAATATGGGATCTTCCATGGCCGTGTCGACGGTTGGGAAACCACAGAGGACGGCAGGCCCACAAGAGAAGGTATGTGTGCCGTTGAGCAGGCGGAGCTTGAGTTCGCGCTGCACCCCAATGTCCGGACGTATATGAATATCCGGGTTGACGGTGGCGAATGACAGCGTGTCAGTGACTTTAGGATCTGCCGATTCGATGGCCCATAAGGCATAGGGTTCGCTGGAGATCATCAGATCATCCGTGTAGCCGAAACGTGCTTCGAGCTCCTGTTGTTTGTCTCTGGGAGGCTTGCCCGGCACGATGCGATCGACCAGGGTGTTGCAGCAGGGGTTGGACGTTTCCATCCAGTCGATGAATGCCTGCTCCAGTCCGTTGGACAATGCCAGTGCCTGCAGCACTTCTGAAAGTTTCCGGCCGTTGTCCGGGATCAATTCTGTTGGCAGTATGACCCATCCCTTGTCTGCGGCGCCGTTGAAGTGCCGGTAACGTTCGTAGAGCAGTGCCAGCAGTTTTCCGGGGAAGCTGACGGGCGGTGTGGCGTGAATGGAATCATCTGGAACGAGGACGATGCCGGACTCCGTCGTATTTGAGATCACGACCGATATGTCCGGGTTTCTGGCGAGGTCCAACACGGAAGTCCATGTTTCACGCGCGGAGATGACCCGGGAGATGGAGGCATTCACAAAGGCTTCATCCACTTTGGTTCCATTCCTGTATCCCTGGATGACATGTGTAAAGAGTCCATCCTGGCGGGCGAAAGGTGTGGCATCTCCCCCATCGGTGGATTTCACCATGACGATGCGCCCATTGAACACCCCTTTTCGATTGGCCGTTTCTATGAAATGGGCCGGGAGTCCGCGCAGAAGGACTCCGGTGCCGAACATGATCACTTTCTCGGGCAATTGCAGGGATTCCGGGGCTGGAAGGGAGATATATTTATTTTCTCCTGAGTGGAGGATTTCTTTTTGCAAGGGCATACGACATCTGTTAACCGGGTCAATCAATCACTGATATTCATTTCCACTGTAAAGATCCTGCGGAGGCGCCGAATTCGGCGACCACCCTATTGGTTGCGCCGACGGGGTCGCTTCCGGTGATGCGGATATCTCCTACTCTATCGCCGGTGAGGCGGAAGAGTGTGGGTGCATTTTTAGGGAATCGAATGGCGTCTAAGGATATGTTTTTACTGTTGGTGATCTGCACGACGGGGTCAGTGGATTTGGGTGCGAGGGTGATATTCTTCAGGGTGATGCCTTCCGCATCCTGCAGTTCCACGGCGATATCTGAACGGATATACATGTTTTCAAGTACGATGTCCTTGACAGACATTTCGGGAAGTCCGCGCAGGAATATACCCTTGGCTGCACCGTTGACCTGCACGTTGGAGATGCGGAATTTTCTGAAGACCGGGGTCGTTTCATCGACGGGTTTGAATTCGACGCGGGGGGCTTCCCGTTTTTCGCCGGCGAGAGCGATGGGATCCTTGGCGGCGTAGTACATATCGAAGAGGATGGCTTCGCCGGGGATGTTGACCATGTGAATGTCGCGGATATTGATATTTTCCACGACACCACCACGTCCGCGGGTGGTTTTGAATCGGAGGCCGATATCCGTGCCGATGAACGTGCAGTTTTCCACGTCGATGTTACGTGCGCCGCCGCTCATTTCGCTGCCGATGACGAATCCGCCGTGGGAGGCGTAGACGGTGCAGTCGCGGATGGTCACGTTTTCGACCGGCATTCCGCGCTGGCGTCCGGCAGCGTCTCGTCCGCTTTTCATACAAAGGGCATCATCACCGACATCAAATACGGAACGTTCGATCAGCACATTCTTACAGCTTTCGAGATCTATCCCATCGCCGTTCTGGGCGTACCAGGGATTCTTGACGAAGATATCGCGGACGGTGATGTCTTCACTCATGAGTGGATGCAGGCACCAGGCAGCGGAGTTCTGGAAGGTGATCCCTTCCAGGAGGATACGCTTGCAACGGTCGAGGACCAGCAGATTTGGCCGGAGATAATCTTTCACGGAAGCGTAAAAAGCGGCATCCTTCTCCGGGGATATGACGCCGGGGTTGGAATATTTCGAACCGTTGAAGGATGTTTGAGAGGGGTACCATGACTTCCCGTTGTCGCCAAGAAATCCTCCGGAGGAGACGAGTTTTTTCCAGTTACTCTCCGTGAGTTTTTCTTTTTTGA